>JAJBSY010000143.1 GCA_020861205.1 Deltaproteobacteria bacterium
GAAAAGGCGGTGAACGTCGTCGGCGTGCAGCTTGCCGTCCGGGTTGTCCGCGACGGCGCAGCTCACCCCGGAAAGCCGCGCCGCGCCGCCGCCTTCGTTGACGAAAACGTGGCTCCGGGCCGCGACGATAAGTTCGTCTCCAGGCCGGGTATGGGCCATGATGGAGGCCTGGTTGCCCATCGTCCCCGTGGGGACGAACAGCGCGGCCTCCTTGCCCAGCATCTCGGCCCCGAGACGCTGCAATTCGTTGACCGTCGGGTCGTCGCCGTAAACGTCGTCGCCGACCGGGGCGCGGCTCATTGCCTCGCGCATTTCCTCGGTGGGTTCCGTGACCGTGTCGCTGCGCAAATCAATGAGTTTCATGGCGTCTCCCTTGCAGGGGTTCAAGATGTTGCCGGACCCGAGCCTCGCTTGTCTCACGGCAACCCGTTGATGAGGGCTTTTTCATAGGCCGCCAGGGCCTGTTCCAGGTAATCCCTCATGCCGATATGCCCGCCCAGCGCCCGGAAGGAGGCGGCCGTTGCGTACAACCCGGCGGCGACGTCGGCCAGGTCCACCCAGCCCATGTGCCCGAGGCGGACGACGTGCTCTTTCTGGTGTCCCATGCCCGCGGCCATGACGATGCCGTAGGCTTCGGCCGCATGGGCGAGCAGCGGGCCGGACGTGATGCCGGCGGGCAGCAGAAAGCTGGTAAGCCCCCAGGTGTAGTGCCCCTTGGCCAGAAGCTCGAACCCCATGGCCGCGAGGCCCGTTCTTGCCATGCGGGTGAGTGCCCACTGTTTGCGGAACACGGTCTCCAGACCGTCCTCGAGCAGCATGAGGAGGCTTTCGTTCAGGCCGTACAGCAGGTTGATGGCCGGGGTGAAGTTGGTCTGGTCTTGCGCGAGCTGGTCCCGTTCCCTGACCAGGTTGAAATAAAAATCGCGGCAGGGGATGCTTTCCGCTTTTTCCCAGGCCTTGGGGGACAAGGCGATGAAGGAGAGGCCCGGGGGGAGCAGAAGGCCCTTTTGCGAGCCGGTAAGCAGGCAGTCGATGCCCCATTCGTCCATCGGGCAGGGAGAAATGGACACGGCGGAGACGCCGTCCGCGCCCAGCAGGACATTCCGTTTTTTGGCGAGAGCCGCCAGTTCCTTTATGGGATGCATGGCCCCGGTGGAGGTTTCCGAAACCTGGACCAGGATGCCGGAAGCGGCCGGGGTTGCGTCAAGCAGCGCTTCCACGTCCGATACGGCCGCGCTCTCCCCCCACGGCACGGAAAGCTTCGCGGTGTTGACGTGCAGCGAGTCGCAGATACCGCCCCAGCGCTCCCCGAATTTGCCGCCCTCAATGGTGATGACCGTCTCCCCGGCGGTGAAGAGGTTCGCCACGGCGGCCGTCATGGCGCCGGAACCCGAAGCGGTCAGGGTAATGACCGGTTGCGCGGTGCCGAACAGGGTTTGCAGGTTTTCCTGCACCGTATGCATGAGCTGCTTGAAAGAGGGTTTGCGGTGGTGGACCATATCGTGCGCCATGGCAAGGCGCACTCTGTCCGGCAGTTGTGTCGGGCCGGGGGTAAGCAGGCGGGTTTTGTGGAGCATGGAGTCCTCTCGCGATGGCCCGTTAAGGCGGGTCGCTGTCATGTTAAGCAAAGGAAATACCGCAACGCGCCCGTTTCGTCATCCGGAATTTCCCGTTGACTCAGGGGTGTCGCGTCGGACGCTTCCGGCAAAGGCCGGCGGCTGCCGGGGCGGTACGGGCTTCCACGGTGTTGCGAACGATTGAAGCAGCCACCCCGATCCGACAAATGCCGGACCCGGCGCGCTTGCTCCAAACGCGGAAATGGCATAACTCCTTTGCGGTCGGCGAAATTGCGGCGAACAGCCCAGCCCGCGGAGGACGGATAATGGTCTCGATGAAAAAACACAATGCGATCATAACGGAAAATTTCGGGTCCCACGCTTCGGCCTACCTGACCAGCGCCACCCATGCCGTCGGGGAAGACCTCGACCGGCTGGGGGCTATCCTGCGGGAGTATCCCGAGGCGTCGTTCCTGGACATGGGTTGCGGCGCGGGACATGTTTCCTACGCGGCCGCGCCGCACGTCCGGCGGGTGACGGCCTACGACCTGAGCGGACAAATGCTCGAGGTGGTCGCGAAAGCGGCGGAAGAACGGGGCGTAACGAACCTGGAAACCCGGCAGGGGGTCGCCGAATCGCTGCCGTTCGCCGACGCGTCCTTTGATGTGGTGGCGAGCCGGTATTCCGCCCACCACTGGCACGACATCGGCAAAGGCCTGCGCGAAGCCGCGCGGGTGCTCAAACCCGGCGGTCTGTTTATCGCCATCGACGTGGCGTCGCCGGGCTATCCCGTGCTGGACGTGTTCCTCCAAACGGTTGAACTTTTGCGGGACACCTCCCACGTGCGCGATTACGCGCCGTCGGAATGGCTCGGTTTTATCCAGGAGGCGGGCTTGAGCCTGAAAGACCTGTTCGCCTTCCGGATACGCCATGATTTCGCGGCCTGGACGGAGCGCATGGCGACGCCGGAGCCGCTGGTTCAGGCCATCCGGGAACTGCAAAAGCGGGCATCCGAAGAGGTGGCCCGTTATTTCGCCTTTGAGGAAGACGGCTCGTTTTCCGACGACGTCATCATGCTCCAGGCCGTCAAGGGGATGCACCCGTAGGGCGCGCCTCAATGTGCTAGACGCTTCGTCAGGCTCGTCCCGCGCGAAGCGCATATAGGTCTTGATACACGTCAGTTCGCGCGGAACGCGCTTTCCCTGTATGAAGGCACGTTGCGCCAGCAACAACCCGCGGGAGGTCGGATGGGAAACACGCCGAAAAACACAAGCGGCCTGCCCTGGTACGGCAAACCCGGCGGCATTCTGTTCATCCAGTGGCTGCGGACCGTCCTCGCCGGCTTCATCCTCGGGCCGGTCGCGGTCGCGGTGGTCTTGGCGGCTGTTCCCTTTATCTTTGTTGCCATGCCCCTGGCTTTTTTGGCAGGCTGCGGTTTCGGCGCGCTCAGCGCCACCGGACGGGCCATGCCTCCCGGAGCGGCGGGAAGGTATGTGTTGCCGTTGTGCTTCGCGTGGGTGATGCTCCCGGCGTTTTTTCCGTTTATCTTCATCGGGGCATTCAACGGCGCGTCGTTGACGGCGTTCCGCTTTCTTCCCGCCGTGTACATGCTCGGCCTGCTCGCCGGGTTTGTGGCCCGCGAGCGGCGGCGGCCGGACAAGGTCCGGTTCACCGTGGCGGGCTGGGTCGTCTTTATCGTCCTGGCCATTTTGCCTTTGGTCTTCATAGGGCGCGGGGTGTGGCAGGATGCCGTCCACGCGGCCAAACGGGGGCACGGGTTCGAGCGGGTAGGCGGGTTTTCCAGCACGGATCTGAAACCGTACGATCCACGGGTTCCCGGCGCGGTCACCGCGCGCCTTGAGGGGGCATCCTCGTTCGTCATCAGGGGCGCGGACAACCTGCCCGTGCTGGACGGGGCCGAGGCGGCCTTTCCCGTGTACGCGGCATTCGCGGCGGCCTGTTATCCGGACATGCCGCCGCTGAGTGACGAGGGGGTGCGTTCTTACGACTACCGGGGGTTGGAGGAGGGCCCGCTCCGCTTTACCAACACGATTCACGGGTTCAGGCGTCTGGTTTACAGCGACGTGGATATCTTTTTCGGGGCGCGTCCGTCCGAAAGCCACATGCGGTGGGCCGCGGCCAACAAGAAAGAGCTGGTCCTGACGCCCATCGGCAGGGAAGCCTTCGTGTTTTTCGTGAACGAGGCTAACCCCGTCAGCGGCCTGTCTTCGCAACAGATCAGAAACATATACAGCGGCAAGGTCCGCCAATGGAAGGAGGTCGGCGGCGCGGACGCGGACATCATGGCCTTCCAGCGGCCGAACGATTCCGGCAGCCAGACCGTCATGCTCCGCTTCATGGGGGACACTGAACTGGAGCCTCCTTTGGCGGACCGGTACGTCGGCGGCATGGGCGGGGTCGTGGAGCGGGCGAGCGAATACCGCAACGCTCCGTCCGCCATCGGGTACTCCTTCCGCTTTTTCCTGACGGGCCTCGGCGGGCGGCCGCGCATCAAGATGCTGGCCGTGGACGGGGTTTCTCCCACCCCGGAAACCATCCGGTCCGGTGCCTACCCGTACGTGGTCAACCTCTACGCGATTTCGGCCAAGAGCAACCCGAATCCGCATATCGGACCGTTCCTGGAATGGATGCGCGGCGGGCAGGGGCAGGAATTGGTCGAGAAGGTCGGGTACGTGCGGGCGGAGTAGCCGTTCGCGATGGTGCCGCCGACATGGGTGAAGGGGCCGCGTTTTGAGCGATCATGGATATCCTGGGATATCCGGCCTATTGACGTTTTTGAAGGGTGGACAGGGTCCGGGAAAGGGGAGGAACTTTTGCAAAAAAGTTCCTCCCCTTTCCCGGGCTCAATGTGCTTCGTTCCAGTTTTTACCGGTACCCCAGTCCACGGCGAGCGGCACGTCCATGCGTTCGCTTGCGGGCGCGGCGTTGGCCATGAGTTCGGCCATGCGCTTCCCGGCCTTTTCGGCGTTGGCTTCCGGCACCTCCATGACGAGTTCGTCGTGGATCTGGAGGAGCAGGCGGGCTTCCAGGTCCGCCAGTGTCTTGTCCCGGCTGATCGCGAGCATGGCGAGCTTGATGATATCCGCGGCGCTCCCCTGGACGCGGGCGTTGATGGCCTGGCGGCGGGCCTGGGATCTCAGCTGGTTGTTTTCGGACATGATATCCGGGATGTAGCGGCGGCGTCCGGCCATGGTGGTGACGAACCCGCGCTCGCGGGCGTTCCGCTCCACCGTGTCGTAGAACACGCGCAGCGCGCCGAGCCGTTCGAAATATTTCTCGATGAAGGCCTTGGCCTCTTTGACGGTAATGCCGAGATCCTGGCCGAGTTTTTGAGGGCCCATGCCGTAGATCAGCCCGAAATTGATGGTCTTTGCGTGGCGGCGGTGATCCGCCTGGACGGAGGCGGGATCGACGTCGAACAGCAGGGAGGCCGTGCGGCTGTGGATATCCTCGCCTTTCCGGAAGGATTCGGTGAGGATGGGATCCTTGGCGAGGTGGGCGAGAATGCGCAGTTCCACCTGCGAATAGTCGGCCGAGACCAGGAGTTTGCCCGGTGATGCGACAAAGCAGGCGCGCATACGCGGCCCGAACCGGCCCCGTACCGGGATGTTCTGCAGGTTGGGGTTGCTGGACGACAACCGGCCCGTGGCCGTCGCCAGCAGGTTGAAGGTGGTGTGGACGCGGTCGTTTTCGTCCGCCAGGCGGGGCAACGGCTCCAGGTAGGTGGAGCGCAGTTTTTCCAGAACCCGGTACTCAAGGATGGCGTCGACAATAGGATGCTTACCGGTAAGTTTCTCAAGAGACTCCTGGGAGGTGGATGCCGCGCCTCCCTTTGTCTTGCCGGATTTCGGCAGTTCCAGCCGGGTGAAGAGCACGTCGCCGAGCTGTTGGGATGAACGGATGTTGAAGGGGCCGCCCGCGAGGTCGTGGATGCGCGTTTCAAGGCGGTCAAGGTCGGCCTGCACATGGTCCAGGAAGTCGGCGAAGGATTTCTTGTCGATGCGCACCCCGGCTTCCTCCATGTCTTTCAGGACCGGGATAAGGGGCATTTCAAGATTCCGCATGAGGGAATCCTGCTCGGCCGCCGCCAGGCGCGCGGCCAGAACCTCGTGAAGCTTGAGGGCGAACCGGCCGGGGTCCGCGGCCGGGGGGAGGGAGTCCGCCACCTGCTCGGACCAGCGCCGCATCAGGTGCGGGAAGGAGTAGTCGCGGTCTTCCGGGTTCAGCAGGTACGCGGCCAGGGAGAGGTCGAAGCAGCGGTCCACCGGAATGCCTTTCCAGGCGGGCTCGGCGGTATACAGGGCTTTGAGGTCCGGGGTGACCAGCCGTTCGGGGAGGGCGCGGGCGAGATGCCCGGCAAGCGCCGCCGGGTCGCCCGTAAAGAGCGCGGAGGCGTCCGGAACGCTGACCACGAGTCCTTTTTCATCCTTGCCCGGCATGACGATCGCCACGGCCGCGCCCGCCGTGGCCGGAAGATCACCCACCCCGGCCGCCGCCGGCAAGGCAAGGGAGGACGGGACTTCGGCGAAATCGAACAGGGTCCCCTGGCCCAACGTCCGGTCCGCGTCCGGCGTGTGGCCCGCATCCGGGGCGGGTGCGTCTTCCGCCGGGGGCGTGTCCCGTTGCGCTGCGGGACCGGCCGCGCATTCTTCCGGTTTGGCGGAAGCGGAGGCGAGTCTAGGCGGCGTCAGGGTGCCGTCCGGCCGGACAAATCCCGCGCGTTCCATGGAGGCCAGTTCCCTGGCGAGGGAGCGCAACTCGTATTCCTCGATGATCCGCATGGCAGCGGCCATGTTCATGGGCCGGACCATGATATCCTGTTCCGTCAGGTCAAGGCAGGTGTCGGTTTTCAGGGTCGTGAGTCGGCGGTAGAGGAAGGCGTCCTCAAGTTTGCCTTCCAGCTTTTTGGCTATCTTGGGTGGCACGGCCGCGAACCGGTCGCGGATTTCCTCGAGCGAGGAAAACAGCGCGAAAAGTTCCGTCGCCGTTTTGGGGCCGATGCCGGGAACGCCTGGGATGTTGTCGCTCGAATCTCCGATGACGGCCTGGTAATCGGGCCAGGAGCAAGGCTCCATCCCGGCTTCTTCCCGAAAAGTTCGCAGGGTGGTGATTTTTTCTTCCTTTGACCCGGGATCCCACAGGACAACGTTCTCAGCGAGGCATTGCTTGAGATCCTTATCCGCCCCGATGATGACGACGGGCCGTTCCCGGCTGAACCGCGCGGTGAGCGAGGCGATGCAGTCGTCCGCCTCGCAGCTCTCGGAAACGACAACGGGGAGCCCCAAGGCTTCCAACAACTCCCGCACAGGTTTGAGCTGGGCGACCAGCCCTTCCGGGGCCGGGCCGCGCTGGGCCTTGTAGTCGGGGAACAGTTCGTGCCTGAAGTTCGGGCCCTTGCCGTCCATGATGAACAAAAAACGGGAGGGTTTTTCCTCGCGCAGCAATTTCAGCACGATGCGCGCGGTAATGTATAACGCGTTGGTCGGCATACCGTCGGATCGGGCCATGTTCTGGAACGCGTAAAAACCCCTGAATATAAACGCCGTTCCGTCCATGAGGAAGAGCGGCTCTTCCGAAAAATTCAGTTTGGTGCGTAAGGCCATGATTGTTATTCACCTGAGCCGGCTTGGGGAAAGCAGGGCCGCGGACGCCCGCTACCGGGGGCGAGCCGTTTACCCCCGGGTGCGCTGACGGGGGGAAACCCGCGCACGATCATTTTTGAAAGAAAAGCCTTGATAATCAAGGATTATTTTAAGTATAGGCATTTTAGTGAAAAAGCGGAAGCGGAAAAAACGGGCGGTTCCGGGGCCATAAAGAGGTATGAGGACGGCAAGTTCCCTGTTAGTATCTCCGGGTGTTCCGCCGTTCCGGCTCAGGCCGAAGAAGGAGGTAGCGATGGAAAAACGATTGTTCGGGAAGACCGGCCTTTCGGTCTCGATTCTCGGGTTCGGTTGTATGCGGCTGCCGCTGCGCGATCCCGACGACCCTTCCAGCATCGATGTGGATATTGCCACGGGCATGGTGCGGCAGTGCATCGACCGGGGCGTCAACTATGTGGATACGGCCTGGCCGTACCACAGTAAAAGCCGTGAGATTCCGGGAGAAAGCGAACCCTTTGTGGCGCACGCCCTGAAAGACGGATACAGGGAAAAGGTTTTTCTGGCTACCAAGCTGCCGACCTGGGCCGTCGGCAGCCGAAAGGATATGAACGCCTTCCTGGACGCGCAGCTCAAAAGGCTGGATACCCCGTACATCGATTGTTATCTGGCGCACAACCTGACGACGAACGTCTGGCCGAAAGTGAAGGACATGGGCCTTTTGGCGTTCCTGGACGAAGCCCTCGCGGACGGCCGCATCAAACACGCGGGATTTTCGTTCCACGATAATTTCCAGGTATTTGAAAATATCATAGAGAGTTATGACTGGTCCTTCGCCCAGATCCAGTACAATTACCTGGACGTGAACTACCAGGCCGGCGTCAGGGGCCTCAAACTGGCCGCCGGGAAGGGGTTGGGCGTCGTGGTCATGGAGCCGTTGCGCGGCGGCACGCTTATCAACCACGTGCCGGAAGAACTGCGGGCGATGCTGACGGAGGTGCGCCCCGGATGGTCTTTGGCGGACTGGGGATTGCGCTGGTTGTGGAACCAGCCGGAAGTCAGCGTGGTTTTGAGCGGCATGAGCGCCATGGACCATGTTTCGGAAAACCTGGATATCGCCGATACGGCCGCGCCCCTGACCGACAAGGAGCTGGCGGCGCTCGACACCATGCGGGAGCGGTATCTCGCCCTGCTCAAGATAGACTGCACCGGCTGCGGGTACTGCCTGCCCTGTCCGGCCGGGGTGAACATCCCCAAGAATTTCGGCTATTACAATGACTATTTCCTGGTGGATTCCGAGCAGAACAGGCAGCGGATGCGGTTTTCGTACGCCGGCCAGGTCGGACCGCACGAAGACCATACCAACTGCGTCCATTGCCGGGAATGCGAGGAAAAATGCCCGCAGCACCTCCCCATAAGCGACGCCATGGCGGCTATGGGCGATGTCTTCCCCCGGTGAGGCCGGGTTCGCCATGTCCAGGGCAAGACAGGCAAAGCGGCACTTCGAAACGGTGTTGATGCCGCCCGCCTGGCCGGAGGACGCGGATGCCGTTCCGGTACGGGCCGCCGCCATCAGCGGAATGGAGGCGGTCAGTCCGCTTTTGGGGCTGTTGCCCCGGGGAGGGCTTCTGGCATGGCGGGCGGTTATCGTCCTCGGGCGGATTACGGCGGGTATCGCGGCAACGGATATGGAAGACGCGCGCACCGTGATGCGGCGCTGCATGTGGCACTTGAACGAGGACTCCGGGAACATGGGATGGGGCATCGCGGAGGCCATGGGGGAAATAGCGGCGCAAAGTCCACCCCTGGCGGAAGAATACGGCCGGGTGATCCTGTCTTACGCCCGCCCCACGGGGCGCGCGGACAACTTCATCGACAACGACTTCTTGCGGCCGGGGGCCTATTGGGCTATCGGCCGGTTCGCGCCGTCGTGCCCGGAATACGGGACGGAAGGAGCGGAGCTGCTGCTCGCGGGTCTTGCGGACGACGACGCGCGGTGCCCCGGCAACGCCGCCTGGGGGACGGGCAAGCTCGCCATGGCGGGCGCGTTGGCGGCTGACCGAAAGCGGCAAGACGCGCAATCAAGGCAGCGGCCGATATCCGGTCACGACTTGTGCGATATTTTGGACGGGCTGCACCGTTTTGTCGAACCGGCGGCGAGTTTCGCGCGCAAGGCGCTGAACCAACTGGCGGATGCCGGTTTCGTGTGAAGCCGGCCCGTTTCCGGATCCAGCCTTTCGCGGATGCCGCGGGTGAGCCGCCTGGCCAGGAGCGCGATGCCGGCGCCGACCAGCCAGCCAGCCAGGACGTCGCTGGGATAATGCTTGCCGAGGTAGACGCGGGAATAGCCCACCACGAACGGCATGGCGTAAATGACGGGGCTGAGCGGCGGGCAGAGGGTGGCGGCCGTCACGGCCACGGCCATGCTGTGGGACGCGTGACCGGAGAAGAAGGAATCCGACCATTTCCGCGACGGTTTATAGGCAGCGGGATTTTGTTTCCAGCCGCTTTTGTGTTTCAGCTGGTGGTAGGCGAGGGGAAGGGCCTGCGCGGGCCGCAGCCTGCCGACGTGGTCCTTGACGGCGACCGTGACGACATCGGTGACCCCGGCGGTCGCGAGGATCAATACCATCCCGAACAGCACGGGCCTGAGGTGTTTCCACT
This sequence comes from Deltaproteobacteria bacterium, assembly GCA_020861205.1. GTDB lineage: Bacteria > Desulfobacterota > Desulfovibrionia > Desulfovibrionales > Desulfovibrionaceae > FLUQ01. The sequence goes on from JAJBSY010000143.1 coordinate 9,839, forward strand.
TGTCTACGCGCCGCAAGGCGAGGAAGGCCCAGAGGGAAAAAGCGCCGATGCCCAAGGCCCACAGCAGCCACGTATACGAAAACACGGGCATGACCGCGTCGAAGAGATCGTGCCGGGAACCGTTGACGGCGTAAAATATCTGTTTATCCCACTCGGGAATGGTCTGAATCATACAGGAACGGTTTCCTTGAGACGCTATCCGGAGCGGATCAGTTCAGAATGTAGCGCATGGGGTTGACGGGAACGCCGCCCACGCGGACTTCGTAGTGCAGGTGGGGGCCGGTGGAACGGCCGGTGTTGCCGATGGCGCCGATGACGTCCCCCCTGTTGACCACCTGGCCTTCCTTGACCGTGAATTTTTCCATGTGGGCGTACCGGGTGGTAATGGAGTTGCCGTGGTTGATGACCACGCAGTTGCCGTAGGCGTTCTGCCATCCGGCGGAAACCACCGTTCCCCTTGCCGGGGCGATGACCGAGGTGCCGATGCGGTTGGCTATGTCGATGCCAGCGTGCAGGACCGTTTTTCCGGTCAGGGGGTTGACCCGCGTGCCGAAACCGGAGGTGAGGTGTCCTTCCGCCGGCCAGATGGACGGGGTCATGATCATGAACTCGCGGTTTTGGCGGAGTGCCAGAAGGATGTCCTGCTGGCGTATTTCCTCGAGGCTTACGTCCTCGGCCAGTTTGTCGGCCAGGGAATGCATCCGTTTGGCGAGCAGGTCCTGGCGGTACAGGGGAACATATCCCTGCGCGGGATTTTCGGCTTTCTCGGCCAGGGCCGAGGTATCCGGCGGGTCGCGGTCCACGTTCATCATGACCCGTAGTTTCGCGTCGAATTGCTGCACCCGGCGGACGTCTTCCTCCAGCGACTGGAGCTTGCTGGACATGGCCACGATTTGCGTGTTCTGGGTTTGGATGGTTTTTTCCGCCTCCCGGAGCTGGTAGTCCGTGGAAAGATACCGGGGGTAGAAGGACCAGAGATAGGCCACGGCGCCCGTCAGCCCGACGAGCAGCAGGATGAGGATGAAGATGAGCCAGCCCGAGACCCGCATATGGCCGCAGGACCCGATGCGGTCTTTGAAGACGACTATCTGGTAATTTTTGAAAAACATTCTGCCTCGTCAGAGATTTTGGCGCTGCGAAACAAGCTCTTATCACGTATCGCCGGGCATGGCGAGCGGCAAGTGCACGGGGACGCGGGTTCGACGCGCGGCCTCCCCGGGCAGCTCCTTTGTCCGGCCGGGCATCCGGAGAGCGCATCCGCGCAAACCGCCTTGCCGGCCGCAAAACCCGTCGGATTACGCGGGGTTGCCGCCGGGCCGCCGTCCCCGGCCGTTGCCGTGGTTGCTTTGTCCGGATGATTCTCCGGCGGCCGCTTTCCATTGCCAGCGGCAGAGGGCCGCCCGGATTTTGGCGT
>JAJBSY010000081.1 GCA_020861205.1 Deltaproteobacteria bacterium
CCGTCATATCGTCCGACGGAGCCTGGTGGTCGGCGGAATTGTCAAAAAAGTCCGCCAGGATGCCCAAAAGGGCGTCCACGTCTATCGGTTTGGCAAGGTACCCGCTCATGCCGGCATCGCGGCAATTTTCCTCGTCTTCCTTGAACGCGTTGGCCGTCATGGCCACGATGGGCACGTCGAGCGCGCCCGGAGTTTCCAGGGAGCGAATCTTCCGGGTGGCGGACAGCCCGTCAAGGTTCGGCATCTGCACATCCATGAGGACCACGTCGTATTTCCCCGGGTTCTTCGCGAAGAGTGACACCGCTTCCAGCCCGTCGTTGGCGATATCTATGTTGACCCCCGTATCGGCCAGAATTCCCAGGACGATTTCCTGGTTTATCTCGATATCTTCCGCCAGCAGGATGTACTTGCCGCTCCAATCCTTCACCTCCGGATCCGCCGGCGGCGGAGCGTGCTCCATGATCCGCCCGGTATGCTGCACGAGCAGGTCGAAAAGCGTGGACGGCAGAATCGGCTTTTGGAGGATGTGCGTGATCCCGAACATACCGGCTTCGTGCTCGATTTCCGTGCGGTCGGAATGGGGCGTCATGATAATCAGCAGGCAGTCGGGCGCGATCCGCTTGATCTCCAGGGCGGTTTCCACGCCGTTCATGACGGGCAGGTTCCAGTCAACGAGGATGACATCGTGCGGCGCTCCCGCCTCTATGCCGTTGGTGGTCAGGTCAATCGCCCGCATGGGGTCCGTCGTGGAATCGACGTGCATGGGAAAGGCGCTCAGGAGCACTTCCATGTACTCCAGCACATCCGTATCGTCATCCACCACGAGCGCGCGCAGTTCCTTCTTTAACTGGAGCGGCGGCACTTCCTCGGAAAGCTCGCCGTCCCAGCCGACCGGAACCTCGAAAATAAACGCGGATCCCCGGTTCGGGGCGCTTTTTACCCATATGTCGCCCCCCATCAGGGTGACGATCTTTTTGCTGATGGCAAGGCCGAGCCCGGTCCCGCCGAAGCGGCGGGTTATGCTGCCGTCGCCCTGTTCGAAGGACGTGAACAGTTTATCCTGGACCTCAAGCGGGATGCCGATCCCGTTATCGATGACCTCGATGTGGAGGAGCGATCCGGCCTCCTCCCTGTTCTTTTCCCTGATCTTCATGATGATGGTGCCATTCTCCGGCGTGAACTTGACGGCGTTGGACAGCAGGTTGAGCAAGACCTGCGAGAGCCGCAATTCGTCGCTGATCATCTTCCGGGTGAAAACCGTTTCGATGTCGTACTTGAAAACCTGGTTTTTCTCGCCGAACTTAACCTGCATCACGGCGAATATGTTGTGCAGCATTTTTTCGAAATCAAACGGGGCGCTGCCTATTTCGAACCTGTTGGCGTCAATTTTAGACATGTCCAGAATATCGTTGATGATCCCGAGCAACTGCCGGGACGAGGCGTCGATTTTTCGCAGACACTCGCCGATTTTTCCGATGTCCGTGGTTTTTTTCGCGATGGCCCCCATGCCGATGATGGCGTTCATGGGCGTGCGGATCTCGTGACTCATGCGGGAGAGAAACTCGCTCTTCGCCCGCGCGTAGGACAGGGCCTGTTCCCTTGCGGTTATGAGGCTTGCCGTCATCTCGTTGCGCAACAAAGCTGAAATAATGATGTTTCCGCCCGATTGCAAAAGCTTCTCCTCGGATTCCGTGAACGTGCGGCCGGTCGTGCAGTCGTCGAAGCCGATGAACCCCCAGAACTCGTCCCGGATGTAGATAGGGATGGACAGAATCGAGAGAACGTCGTTGTCCTCCAGCATCTTTCGCTCCGCGTCCGGCAACCCTTCCACGGAAACATTGAACGGCTTGCGGTTCATCATGGTTCCCCACCACAACGGCAGCATGTCGTAACTGCTCTTGTCGATCAGCGGCCGTTCCCAGCGGGGCGTCTTGGCCCATTGGAATATTTCCCTGGCGCACAGCTCGAAGCCGTCGTAATGATTGCGCCAGACGCGCACCCTGTCGACATCCGCCGCTTCCCCGATCATGCGCATGGCCTGGTGCACCATGCTGTCGAAGTTCTCGGTCGAGGCGCTCACCAGGCTGGTCGCCACAAGGTTTATGGTGTGCAGCAGCCTGCTCTGCTTGCGCAACTCCATCTGGACCCGCCTGATGCGCGTAAGGTCCGTCAGGTAGGCGACCACGAAGGTCTTTTCGTTGACGATCCGCTTGCAGATGACGTCAAAGGCGGTCGGGCTGCCGTTTATGGCCAGGCAGGTCTCAAACGCGGAACGTCCCTGTTCCATCGCCAGCCGGAAATTCTCCATGAAGGGATACCATTCGCAGCCCTCAAGGGACGCCTGCGGAGGAAATTCGTATGCGCCGCTGTTGAAGTTGTGGGTAAACTCCTCCTTGGAAGAAGCGCCGAATACCTCGAGCGTTACCGGGTTGCAATCCACCGCTTTACCCTGAACGGTAAACAGAATGTTCGGATGCGGGTTACTCTCGAACATGGTTTTGCTCGCCTCGCGAACCAGCTGGTACCGGCGCGCCGCCTTTTCCATCTCTTCCTGGAGGGAGCCGTTCATCTCCTCCACTTGGCTGAGCGTCTCGCGCAACCGCGCCTCGGCGTTGATCCGGCTGTCGATGTTCATAACGCCGCCGATGATCCGGACCGCCCTTCCCGCCTCGTCCTTCTCCACGGCCACGCCCGTTTCCTGCACCCATATGTACCGTCCGTCCCGGTGCCTGAGGCGCAGTTCCTCGCAGAACATCATGCCCGGTCCGGCTACAAACGCCTTCAGGCGTTGCCGGACGCGCTGGAGCTCATCCGGATGCACCATCCGCCGGCAGACGGCTCCGACGGGCCCGTCCAGATCGCCAGGATCAAACCCGAACATGGCGCAACAATCATTGTTGCACGTTATCGTGCCGTTGTTGACGTCCCACTCCCAGACACCGACCCCTGTCTGGCGCGCGGCCTCACGGCGATTTATGGTATCGATCCGCAACCTGTCCGCCTCCCTCATTGTTTCCGTGACGTCGCGGAGAACCCCGGCAAGGCTCAGTGGTTTCCCTTCCCCGTCTTTGCGCGTGACGACCACGGACTCTTCCACCCAGCACGGCTTGCGGCCCTGGCCGCGCAACCTGAAAACCGTATTGTGGCGCGGGGCGTCTCCGGCAAGGTATCTTTCCAGCATCGCGGCGACCCGGTCGGCGTCTTCCGGGGCTACTAGTTCCGTACGGAACGTATCCAAAGGCATGGTCGTACTTCCGATGCCTGTCATCCTGGTCAGCGAAGGCGAGCAATGGACGGCCATGGAAGACAAATCCGCCCCCCACAGGCCGAGGCCGGCCGCCGCCAAAAGCTCCGGCAATTCATCGGCCAGGAATCGATCCGTGATACACTGCTCCATGGTCCACCTCTGCAAGCTTGCCTGGTTTACACCGGCCCTCGCCGGCAAACGACGGGAGAGGGCACTATGGAGTATAGCACGGATATTTTTTTTATGGAAACGTTTTGGAAAAGACGCGCGCCAACCCTCGCGCGCGGGAAGCGGGCCGGAAAGCGCACGGTCGCTGAAGGGCCGTGCCGATATGGTCAACCGTCCTCCGGCTGCCACATCCGGTCTTCCGCTCCGACGGCCGCAACGGTATCGAAAGGGATAGCTGCGTGAAAAAACGGAATCCGCCCGGTTCAAAAACGGGACTGCCCGCGACGTTCCATCGCGGGCATTCCCCGGTGAGCGTAAATTCTAGACGGATGTGTTCAGGATATACCCGGTCCCCATGTGCAGCGTCTGCATTCCCCTGTTACAGTCGGCCGTCATGGTGAAGGCGTCACGGGTCACATACCCCCCGGTGATGGTCCAGTCCATGGATTTTCCGGCCACTATGCCGCCGAACAGGTTCTGGTCGTAATCCGGCGCGCCGGTGCGTTCCATGCCGTTCATGCGGTCCAGAGTACGGGGGTAGGCGGCGGCGCCCATGGTCTCCCGCGTCAAGGTCGCTTCGCTTGAGAGCCTGGCGAGACTCTGCGCCAACGTGGGCCAGAGTTTTGTTTCGTTAACGGCGATCGCGCCGGGCATACGCTCCTCCTCACGGAAAAGGGAACATACACGAAGTATACCGCGTATGTTCCCCTCAATCAAGCGGCCCTGGCCGAAGGCTGGGAAAAATTCCCCGACGCCAGAACGGTTATTTTTTGAGAATCCCTTCCAGCGCCTGCGCGAACGCTTCAAGGTCGGCCTTTTCCACGGTCAGCGCCGGGAGCAGCCGCAAGACCCGTTCCTGGGTCAGATTGCAGATAAAGCCCTTATCGAGCAGGGCTTCCCAAACATCCTTGCCCGGCCGCGCAAGCACGATACCGATGAACAGACCCCTGCCGCGCACCTCGTCGATTGCGCCGGGGATCTTCCTGGCTGTTTTGCGGAAGCGGTCCATGGCCCAGCCGCCGAGTTCGCCGGCTCTGGCGGCGAGGTTGTCCCGCTCCATGATCTCTAGCGTTTTGGAAGCCACGGCGGAAACGAGGGCGCCCGCGCCGAAGGTCGTGGCATGGCTTCCCACGGCGAACCCCCTGGCAACCTCGTCCGTGGCCATGACGGCCCCCATGGGCAGGCCGTTGGCAAGGGCCTTGGCCGAGGTCACGATGTCCGGCTCTATCCCGTAATGCTGGAAGGCCCACCATTTGCCCGTCCGGCAAAGGCCGGCCTGCACCTCGTCCGCGATGAACAGCACCCCTCTTTCCCGGCACAGGGCGTACGCGGCCTTCAAAAACTCCGGCTCGACGGGATTCACGCCCCCTTCGCCCTGGACCATCTCCAGGATGACCGCGGCCGTCTTTTCGGTCATGGCGGCCCTGAGCGCGCCGATATCGCCCATGGGCACCTGGGTGAAGCCCGCGGGAATGGGCGCGAATCCGTCCTGGAACTTGGCCTGGCCGGTGGCCGCGACCGTGGCCAGGGTTCTGCCGTGGAACGCGCCGGTAAAGCTGATGATCTCGAACGCGCCGTTTTCCTTGACCCGTTGGTTATAGCGGCGGGCGAGCTTGATGGCCCCTTCGTTGGCCTCCGCGCCGGAGTTGCAGAAAAAGGCCTTGCCGCAGTGGTTGGTCGCCAGCAGGCGTTTTGCCAGGTCCAGCTGCTCTTCCTGATAAAAAAGGTTGCTCACGTGGACAAGCTTTCTGGACTGCCTGTCCATAACCTCCGCAAGCTCCTCGTTGCAATGCCCGAGACTCGTCACGGCGATACCCGCGAGCAGGTCCACGTATTCCTTGCCGTCGAAGTCCCATAACCGGCTGCCCTTGCCGCTCTTCACCGCGATTGGGTAGCGTCCGTAGGTCCGGCAGAGGTAGGTTTCTTCCATCTGTTTTATTTCGTCAAACCGGCTCATTGTCGTCTCCATGCAATTGCCGGATTTCTCCGGGAAAATATAATTGTCCGGCCGTTATGGCGTCTTCTACACTGTGCGCGTCCACCAACGGCGCCGCGCTTTTCCTTTTGCTCCGGGTGAACGCCGCGCGCGGCCGGGAAAATCGCGGCACGGCAACGGCGGGAAAACGGCCGAAAATCGTTGCGCGGCAGCCTACCGGCCCGTGTGGCCGAAGCCACCGGCGCCACGTTCGGTGTCGCCCAGTTTTTCGCACACTTCCCACACGGGCGGGTAAAACGGCTGAAAAACAAGCTGCGCGACGCGGTCGCCTCGTCGCAACCGGTGCAGGATGGTGGAGGTGTTCAGAAGGTAAACCAGTATCTCCCCCCGGTAGTCGGGGTCGATAAGGCCGACGCCCTGGGCCACGGTAAGCCCCTTGGCCGCGCCGAGCCCGCTGCGGGAATAGACGAACCCGGCAACGCCCGGCATGGTGGGTTCAACGGCGATGCCCGTGGGCACGATCACCCTTTCACCGGGCGGTATTTCGATGATAGACGCGTCTTCGGGCAACGCGGCGACAAGGTCGAACCCGGCGGAACCGCTCGTGGCCGCGGCGGGCCCCACGGAATCGTACAGAGACCGCGCATCGCCCAAAAAGAGGATTTTAACCCCGATAGTGCAAATTGTTGGGTCCGGGCTTGCCACAACGCTCCTCCTGTGGAAGAATGTGCCTTGTTGCCGTAGAATGCGCTTCCCCTAGGAAACACCATTTTACCGCACCCCGGTTGAAGTCATGGCAACGGCTCAGGCAGATTACATCTACGCCAAGAGATGGCCATAGTCAAAACAAAGGTATGAGGGCAGGGATTCCCGCCGCCACGCGATGGTTGCAGCGCGCATGCCGAAGGAGACGAAACCTATGCAGTCGTTACAGGTTTTCAACGTTATTCCGAAACTGCCCACGGATCTGGAACCGCTCTGGAAACTCGCCCGCAATTACTGGTTCGCCTGGAACTTCGAGGCGGCGAACCTTTTCGCGCAGATTGACCCGGCCCTCTGGGAAGAAAGCTATCACAACCCGGTGTGGTTCATTAACCACCTTTCCCAGCAGACCTTGCAGGATCTTTCCAACGACAGCCTGTTCAAGGAACACCTGGGCCAGATCGTCCGCGAGCTGGAAGCCTATACCAGTCGCCCCATAAGCGACCGCTACCCCGTCAGCCCTTCCGAGAAACCGCTCATCGCCTACTTCAGCCTGGAATTCGGCGTCAGCCTGTGCCTGCCCATCTACTCGGGCGGTCTCGGCATCCTGGCCGGCGACCATCTGAAGTCCGCCAGCGACCTCAACGTGCCCCTCGTGGGCGTGGGGTTCGCCTATGCCAACGGGTACTTCCGCCAGTATATGACCCCGGACGGCTGGCAGCAGGAACGGTATCCGGACTACGACTTCGACCAGATGCCGCTCGCCCCGGCCCTCACCCCGGATGGGCAGCAGGCGTCCATGCAGATAACCATCGGCGACAGGCCCCTCTTCTTCCGTATCTGGGAGGCCACGGTCGGGCGCATCCGCCTCTTCCTGCTGGATACCAACATGACGGAAAACCCGCCGGACTTCCGCCAGATTACGGCGCGCCTCTACGGCGGCAACCTTGAGATGCGGCTGTGGCAGGAGATCCTTCTCGGCATCGGCGGCGTGAAGGCGCTGAAACTCCTGGGGCTCATTCCGCAGGTCATCCACATGAACGAGGGGCATTCCGCCTTCGCCGGGCTTGAACGCATCCGCGATCTCATGAAGGAACACGACCTCTCTTTCGAAGCCGCCATGGAAGTTTCCGCCTCGGGCAGCATCTTCACCACCCACACGCCGGTCCCTGCGGGCAACGACCGGTTCCCGCCCGACCTCATGCAGCGGTATTTCGAACCCTACGCCCGCGACATGGGCCTTGCCTGGAAGGTCTTCCTGGCGCTGGGCCGGGAGGTTCCCTCGGACGACGGCGAATCATTCTGCATGACGGTTCTCGCCCTGCGGCTTTCCCGGTTCAACAACGGCGTCTCCACGCTCCACGGCCGGGTTTCGCGCAACATGTGGCAAAGGGTCTGGTCGCAGCTTCCGGTGGAAGACGTGCCCATCGGATCCATTACCAACGGCGTGCACGCGCCCTCCTGGGTGGCCCCGGCCATGGGCGTCACCTATGACCGCTACATGGGCAACTGGCGCGAGGACGGCGACACCCGGCGCATCTGGCCGTATGCCGAAAACATACCGGACACGGTGCTCTGGCGGGTACACGAGCATCTCAGGAACCGGCTGGTGGATTTCGTGCGGATGCGCCTGAAGAAGCAGTTGACCGCCCAGGGGGCGCGCGCCCAGGAGATCATCGAGGCGGAAGAGGCCCTGAACCCGGACGCGCTGACCATCGGGTTCGCCCGCCGGTTCGCCACTTACAAACGCGCCAATCTGCTGCTCCAGGACAAGGAAAGCCTGCTCCGCATCATCCAGAATACCGAAAGGCCCGTGCAGTTCATCTTCGCGGGCAAGGCCCACCCGCAGGACCAGGGCGGCAAGCAGCTGATGAAGGAACTCATCACGCTCTGCCGTTCCAAGGAATTCCGCATGAACATGGTCTTCCTGGAAGACTACGACATGGAAGTCGCCGCCTACATGACCTCCGGCTGCGACGTCTGGCTGAACAACCCGCGCCGTCCGCTCGAGGCCTGCGGCACCAGCGGCATGAAAGCCATGTTCAACGGCGTTTTGCAGTTCAGCACCCTGGACGGCTGGTGGGACGAGGCCTGGAAGCCCGACAACAGCCTGGGCTGGGCCATCGGCAAGGGCGAGGAATATGCCGACCCGGATTACCAGGATTTCGTGGAACTCAAAACCCTGTACAAGATACTGGAGCACGACATCATCCCGGAATTCTACGACCGGGGAAAAACGGACATGCCCCGTACCTGGGTCGCGAAAATGAAACGCGCCCTTATCGAGCTGGGCCCGCGCTACCACTCCAACCGCATGGTCCACGACTACGCGGAGGAAGCGTACATACCGGCCATGCACAGCCACAAGGCGCTTTGCGAAAACGGCTACGCTCCGGCGCGCGAGCTTTCGGAATGGCGCATGAACATCATGACCCACTGGTCCGACGTGGCCATCAAGGACGTGACCATCACCCGAGGCGACACCGTGTACGTGGGGGATCCCCTGACGGTCGAGGCCAAGGTCCATACCGGCGGCATCGACCTGCAGTACCTGCACGTGGCGGCGTACGCCGGGACGGTGACGCAGGACCAGGCGTTCCTGCGCCGCAACCTTTTCCCCTTGAAACCCGTGGGCCCCATGACCGACGGCTGGCAGGTGTACAAGGGCACCGTGGAACCGGAGGAAGCCGGACACTTCGGCTTTACCGTCCAGGCCATGCCCGTGCACCCGCTGCTGCCGAACAAGTTCAACCTCGGCCTTATCCGCTGGGCCGAGTAAGGGAAGCGGGACCGGACGGAAACCGCCGACCGGCCGGGTCAATCCCTCCGGGACGCTTCCCGGCCTCTCCGTGATAATACCGTCGTAAAGGGCCGCCCTCACCAGGAGGGCGGCCCTTTACGACGGCGAAGGACCCGAGAACCGGACCATCCGCGTGGCCCGGATTTATACGCCGTCCATGACCGAAGCGTCCGGCGGGTCCAGGCGGAACCCCTTGGTCAGCCAGGCGAGGTAGGCCAGACCGATGGCGAACCAGATCAGGCCGAGGATGATGGCCATGCCGTCAAGGCTGATGAGGAGCAGGATATCCAGAATGGCGCCGATCAGGGGGAAAATCAGCCCGCCGACGACCCCCATTTTCTCGCCCTTGTGGTCGCCCGAGAAATAGATCCGTATCACGCAGAGGTTCACGGCCGTGAACGCGATGAAGGCCCCGAAGTTGATGAAGGAGGTGGAGGTCGCGATATCCAGCCACAACGCGCCGAGCCCGATAAGGCCCGATATGCCTATGTTGACGGCCGGCGTTTTGAACCGCGGGTGGATGTAGCTGAACACCTTCCTGGGCTGCAGGATGTTGTCGCGGCCCATGGCATACAGCAGGCGCCCCACGCTGGCCTGGGCGGAAATGCCCGATGCGAACTGCGCGAGGATGAGCCCCGCGAGAAACACCGTTACGAAAACGTCGCCGCCCACGGTCCTCGCGACCTCGAAGGAAGCGGAATCCGAATCAACGAAGGTGAAGCCGGGATGCGCCATCTGCATGGTGTACGAGGCGATGATGAAGATGCCGCCGCCGATCAGGGCGATGAGCATGATGGCGCGCGGCATGGTCTTTTTCGGTTCGAGGGTCTCTTCCGTCAAGGTGGTCACCGCGTCGAAGCCGAGAAAGGAATAGGCGGCGATGGCCGCGCCCGCGATGGTCGCGGAGAACGGCACCTCAAAATTGAAGAACGGCGTCACGCCGGAAAACCCGGCCGGTCCGGCGGCCTGCACGGCGTAATGGACGCACAGCGCCACGAACGTTCCCACGATAAAGAGCTGGATGATCATCAGCACGATGTTGAACTTGACCGCCACTTCCAGGCCGATGACGTTCAGGGCGCTGGTCACCAGGATGAAACCCACGATCCATACCCAGGCGGGTATGGAGGGGAAGGCGGCCGCAAGGTAGGCCGCGCCGATAAGCCAGATGACCATGGGCAGGAAAAAATACCCCAGAAGAGCGGCCCAGCCGACCATGAAGCCCGTGTGCGCGTTAAAGGTGTTGCGGGTATAGGTGTAGGCGGACCCGGCGACCGGGTACATGCGGCACAGCCGGCAATAACTGACGGCCGTGAAGGAAATGGCGACCAGCGCGAAGAAGTAGGCCGCGGCCACGGTACCCTGGCTGGCCGTCGCAAGCACGCCGTACGTGCCGTATACGATCAGCGGCGTCATATAAGCCAGGCCGAACAACAGCACGCCGGACAACCCCAGGGTTCTTTTCAGCGTCGCCGGCCCGGCGGGGGACGATCCTTCCATGTAATTCTCCTGCTTTTCGTTATGGGAAAAAGATTGGGCGGCCGCGCGGCCGCCATGCATCCGGCCCACCGTTGCCGCCCG
>JAJBSY010000387.1 GCA_020861205.1 Deltaproteobacteria bacterium
CGCCGTAGACGGCGCAGTCCGGGTTCAGGGCTTTTGCCGCAACCGCCGAACCGGAAAGAAGGCCCCCGCCGCCGAGCGGGACGAAGAGGATGTCCATGGGGCCCGCCTCTTCGAAAAGCTCTTTTGCCGCCGTCCCTTGGCCGGCCATGACATGCGGATGGTCATAGGGGGGGATGAGCGTAACCCCTTTTTCCCCGGCCAGTTTTTTACCGATGGCCACGCGATCCTCGGTATAGCGGTCGTAGAAGATGATTTCCGCTCCGTAGCCTTTGGTGGCCGCGACCTTGGCCGCCGGGGCGTCTTTCGGCATTATGATGGTTGCCGGAATATGCAGCAGCCGCGCGGAAAGGGCTATGGCCTGGGCGTGGTTCCCCGAAGAGAAGGCGACCACGCCGCGTTCGCGCTGTTCGGGACGGAACTGGGCGAGCGAATTGTACGCGCCGCGAAATTTGAATGCGCCCATGCGCTGGTAGTTTTCGCATTTGAAAAAAAGCTCGGCGCCGGTCAAGGCGTTGGCCGTGGTGGACGTGAACACCGGCGTTCTGTGCGCCACGTGACGGATGCGCTCGTGGGCGGCGGCGACGTCGTCGAAGGAAATGGCTGGTTGCGGCATTGGCTGCTCCTTGAAGGCGGTTGGGACAAAGCCAGAAGTAGCACCGGGGATGAAAAACCGCAATGATGAAAGGGAAGCGGCAGTGCCTCAATGTGCTTGATACTTCGCGAGGCTCGTCCCGCGTGAAGCGCATGTATGTCTTGATCACTTCGCTTCGCGCGGAATTCGCCTTCCTCGTCTGAAGTCAACTTGAGGCACTACAAGGAGCGGCGGACTCTTTTACGCGCCGGGGCCGGATAGTGGCCAACGCGGCATGGAATGGACGAAAAGGGAGAACACGCATGGGCGCATATACGATTATTCCGGCGTCTCACGAGCATGTGCCGTTTCTGGCCAGCGTCGAGCGGGCGGCGGCCACGGTCTTTCCCGAGGGGAGCATTCCGGATGCCCTTCGGGAAGACAGCGTGCCGCTTTCCGTGCTGGCGGCCGCCGTATCGACGGGAGGCCTCTGGGTGGCGCTTGACGCGGACGGCCGTGTCGTGGGTTTTGCCTTGCTGCGAACGGTTGACGGCATCGCCCTGCTGGCGGAAGTGGACGTCGCGCCGGAGCACGCCCGGAAGGGCGTCGGGAGGCGCTTGATCGCGGCGGCCGCCGGAAGGGCGCGGGAAGCGGGGTATGACGCCCTGTACCTGACGACGTTCAGCCATGTGGCCTGGAACATGCCCTTTTACGCCCGGATCGGGTTTTCCGTCCTGCCGGAAGGGAGCGCGCCCCCGGCGCTCGAGCGGGCGCTGCTGGAAGAGCGGGCGCGCGGCCTGGCGCACCGTGTCGCCATGCGGTTGGCGCTCGGCTGACCGGCCGGGGGTTCTCCCGGCTCATCTACAGGCAGTGCTGCTCGCCCGCGGTCAGGCGCAGCCCGGCGGGAAAGTCGTCGAGCGATTTTCCGGTGCAGTGGCAGGCGAAAAGTTCCGCGAGATTTTCACGGGCAAGGGCCGCCCGGGTCCGCTCGAGGCAATCGGGCGTCATGTCCTTGCAATGCAGCCCTCCGTACACGGCCCGGATTTTTGCAACGCCGGTCACGTTCCGGGCGTGCCCGATGATATTGACGATCCCGGAATGCGAGCAGCCCGCGATGATCACCAGCCCTTCATCCGTTATGTACGCCAGGGCGGTATCGTCGGGCAGCAGGTCCTTGCGGTAGCCTCCGTCGTACGCGACTTCCCCCACGAGGGCGCAGAACTCGGGCTGCGGACGCGGGATTTCTCCCAAAAACACGATGTCGTCGCGAATATACAGAGGCTCCCTGGTATAGGTCGCCGGCCAACGGGCGAGTTCCGCGCGTCCGTCCTCGGGCATCCCGAGCTCTTTGGGACCGGCGGGATGGCCGGGCGGCCTGCGCCGTTTGAGGAAAACGTCCGGGTGGGCGATGAGGGGCGGCAAAGGGTTTTCGTTCTTTTGGGCCGCAATGTGCCGCAACGCCGGGCCGAGTCCTCCCGTATGATCGTAATGCCCGTGCGAGAGCGCGATATGCGTCACCGCGCCGAGGTCGCAGCCCATCCGCGCGGCGTTTTCCAGAAACGCGCCGCTCGCACCGGTGTCGAACAGAACGACGGTACCGCCGAAGTCCAGCAGGAAGGACAGGCCGTGTTCGCAAACGTATCCGTCCGCGGCCGAATTCTCCATCAGGATCGAGAGCCTGAGCATGGCGTCCTCCGAATTGTTGCGGTCCTCGCGCGGAGCGCGTCACATTGCCAGCGTTCCCCGGAACTCGTCCAAGGAGGCTATGCCGAGTTCCTCCATCAGGGCCGGCAGTTCTCCGGCCACGCGGAAGGCGGTATCCGGCCGTGAAAAGGTGGCGGTGCCGATCTGGACGGCGTGCGCGCCCGCGAGGATGAACTCCAGGACATCTTCGGCAGTTGCGATGCCGCCGAGCCCGATAACCGGGATGGAGACCGCTCTCGCCACCTGCCAGACGCAGCGCAGGGCCACGGGCTTGACCGCCGGGCCGGAAAGGCCGCCGATCCCGTTTGCGAGACGGGGTTTTCGCGTGCGGATATCAACGGCCATGGCCTGCAGGGTGTTGATGCAGCTGAGGCTGTCAGCGCCCCCGGCTTCGCAGGCTTTGGCGATGGCGGCTATGTCCGTGACGTTCGGGGACAGTTTCACGATGACGGGTTTGTTCCCGGCGTTCTTGGCCACGGATTCGGTCACGGACTCGGCCTGTTTTGGGTTTTGGCCGAAAAACACGCCCCCGGCCTTGACGTTCGGGCAGGAAATATTGACTTCCAACGCGGCCACGCCTTCCTCGGCGGCCAGGGAACGGGCCAGTTCCGCGTATTCGTCGAGGCTGGTTGCGTAGAGATTGACGATGACGGGCAAATCCCGCCAGGGAAGCAGGGGGAGTTTTTCCTTCAGAAAAACAGCGAGGCCGCAGTTTTGAATGCCGATGGCGTTGAGCATCCCCGCCGGGGTTTCCGCGATGCGGGGCATGGGGTTGCCCCGGCGCGGCGCAAGCGAGATTCCCTTCACAACGATGCCGCCGAGATCCGCGAGGTTCCCGTAAGGCATGAATTCAAGACCGTAGCCGAAGGTTCCGGACGCGGTGAGAACGGGGTTGCGCAGTATCAGGTCGGCGCGTTTTCCGGGCAGGATGACGGTTGTATTGGGCATGGACGGCTCCTAGTCCGCTAAGTCAAGCTGGTCGGCCCAGAACACGGGACCGTTGGTGCAGGTCTGCGCGTAGGCGAACGGCTCGGGAACGGCCGCATCCCGCTTCGCGGCGGGAACGGTTTTTTTGACCACGCACCCGAGGCAGGCTCCGACCCCGCAGGCCATGCGCGTTTCAAGGGAGAGCTGCGCCCTGGCGCCATGGCGCAGGGAAAGGTTCTGGACGGACTTCAGGAACGGCAGAGGCCCGCACGCCAGCACGAGTCCGTTCCGCGAGGCCGTGTCGCGGATGGCCGATTCCATCGCCGCCACGAACCGGGCGAGATCCTCGGGGCAGGTCTCCCGGTGGCTGCGGGCGGGCAGGCCGTCTTTCGCGAGACGGGGGTGGATGTCGCGGCATTCCCTGAACGGGTAGCAATCGACGGGAAGCTTGTGGCCGAACTCCAGGCGCAGGGTTTCCGGCGCGGGATGGTTTTCGATGTAGCCGACAAAGGGCGCGATGCCGATACCGCCCGCGAGGAGGAGGGTCGGCCCGGAGGGGGATACGGCGAATCCGTTGCCCAGCGGCCCCCAGACCGTAACGGTCTCGCCGCGCTCCAGTTCCAGCAGCTCCCGGGTGCCTCGCCCCGCCACCTGGAAGACGATGCGCAGTTCTTCCGGATCCGCCTGGCAAATGGAAAATGGCCTCGCCCAGAAGACGTCCGGGCGCGATGCGCGGCGCGGGCGGACCATGACGAACTGCCCGGGCAGCCAGGAACCCCAGCCCGGAGACCGCAGGCGCAGGGTGTACAATTCGTGCCCGCCGGCCTCCGGCGAGGAGCGGCGGTCAAGCGACAGGACGGGAACCTCGCGGCACACCGGCTCGAGGGGAGGCGCGTCGTGCGATGGATCGGGAATCGGCATGAAAACCTCGAAGGAAATGGTGACAAAAACAACGTATTGTAGGCCGGGCGGCAAAAACTGGCAAGAGCCGCCAAGGGGCCGCAGTGTGCTTTCAGGTCCGGGCGGAGCGAAGAGTATCGAGGCTACATGCGCTCCGAGCGGCACCATCCGGTGAAGCGGCCGGTTTGCCCCGGGATAACGCGGGCCTGCGCCGAGTGCCGTACGAAGGAACATTCCCCTCCACCGGTGTACCTTCCGCAACCGGTCGCCCGAACCGGGCCCTCTCCCCTGCGCCGCCCCGCGAGAGGGGCTTTTTCCCTTGTGGTTGCGCCTCAGTGGGTTTATGGTGCTCGCATCATGAGCACCGTACCTGACGATCTTTCGGTTTGCGGCCATAAGCCGGAAATTCTCGCCCCGGCCGGGGATACGCCTTCCGCGCTCGCCGCCTTCGCCGCGGGAGCCGATGCCGTGTATCTCGGGCTCAAGCATTTTTCCGCCCGCATGACGGCGGACAACTTTTCCACCCTTGATCTTTCACGCCTCGTGGACCTGGCCCATTCCGAGGGCCGCAAGGTTTACGTGGCCCTGAACACCCTCCTCAAGCCGGGCGACCTTTCGGCAGCCGGGCGGCTTATCAAGCGGGTCTGCCTCGGGGCCGCCCCGGACGGGCTTATCGTGCAGGATCTCGGCACGCTGGACCTCGTCCGGCAGACGGAGTTCACCGGCGGCGTTTTTCTCTCGACCCTGGCCAACGTGACGCATCCCCTCGCGTTCAAGGCCGCGCGGGCGGCGGGCGCGTCCCGCGTCATCCTGCCGCGCGAGATTTCCATTGACGAGCTACGCGCCGTGGACGGCTCCTGCCCGGAAGGCCTGGGGTTCGAGCTGTTTATTCACGGCGCGCTGTGCTGGTGCGTTTCCGGGCGGTGCTGGTGGTCCAGCTACATGGGCGGCAAGAGCGGCCTGCGGGGCCGCTGCGTGCAACCCTGCCGCCGCATGTACAGCCAGAAAGGCAAAACGGGCCGGTTCTTCTCCTGCCAGGATTTGTCCCTGGACGTGCTGGTCAAGACCCTCATGGAACTGCCGAACGTGGTCTCCTGGAAAATCGAGGGGCGCAAGAAGGGACCGCATTACGTCTACTACGCGACCACCGCGTACCGGATGCTGCGCGACGAAGGCCGGGACCCCAAAGCCCGCAAGGAAGCGCTCGCCATCCTGGACATGGCGCTCGGGCGGCCGTTTACCCGGGCCCGGTTCCTGCCGCAGAAAGATACCGGCCCCACGGCCGTTGACGGACAGACCAGTTCCGGCCTGCTCGCGGGCAAGGTGGCGCGGGACGAGGCGGGCGCGTTTGTCGTCAAGCCCCGGTTCGACCTCCTGCCCCAGGATTACCTGCGGATCGGCGTGGAAGACGAAGCGTGGCACCTCACCTTGCCGGTTACGCGGCGCGTGCCCAAGGGCGGTACGTATACGCTCAAGATGCCGCGCCAGAAAAGCCCCAAAACCGGAACGCCGGTTTTCCTCATCGACCGGCGCGAGCCGGAGTTGATGGACCTGATCGCCGAGTGGGAAAAACGGCTGGCAAACGCCAGGTCCCGGCCCGACGCGGACGTGAATTTCACGTATAAGGCTCCCGCTCCGGCCAAACCGGGAAAACGGCTGGATATCATACTGCGGGGCAGCCTGCCCAAGGGCAGGGACGGAAAGAGCGGCATCCGGCCGGGTACGGTCCAGGGGTTGTGGCTTTCCCCCAAAGCGATGGACGCCGTGTCCCGCACGTTGTTTTCGCGCATCTCCTGGTGGCTGCCGCCCGTCATCTGGCCGGACGAGGAAGAAAACTGGTCGCGCATGGTCCGGGTCGCCCTGCGCAACGGAGCCCGCCATTTTGTATGCAACGAGCCGTGGCAGGTCGCCATGTTTCCGGACGGCAAGGCGACGCTCGTCGCCGGGCCGTTCTGCAACACCACCAACGCGGCGGCTGTCGCCGTCCTGCGATCCATGGGCTTTTCAGGGGCTTTCGTCGCTCCGGAGTTGGGCGGCGAGGATATCCTGGCGCTGCCGCGCGCCTGTTGCCTGCCCATGGGCGTGGTGCTCGCCGGGTACTGGCCCATGGGGATAGCCCGCCACGGCATCGCGCCCCTCAAGATGGAAGAGCCGTTCCAGAGTCCCAAGGGCGAAGGATTCTGGGCGCGGCGGTACGGGCAGAACACCTGGATCTATCCCGCCTGGCCCCTGGATATAACCGAGCGCCGCCCGGCTCTGGAAAAGGCGGGGTATTCCATGTTCGCCACGTTCGCGGAATGGCCGCCGCAAAGCGTCGGCGAGCCCAAGCGGTCCAGCGAGTTCAACTGGGATATAGGAATGCTGTAGAAAAATGGTTCGGAAGCGCGGAATTTCCTTGCGCCGGGCAGGTCCCATGTTTTTCAGCCCCGCGTCCTGAGGCATTCCTCAAAACAAACGAGGGTAGCGCATGAATCTCAACCTAGACGGAAAACGGGTTCTGGTGACGGGCGGTTCGCGCGGGATAGGCAGGGGGATCGTGCTGGCGTTCGCGGCCGAGGGCGCGCATGTGGCCTTCAGCTATCACCTTCATGAGGAGGCGGCGTGGGAGGTGGAGCGGGAGGCGCGCTCCTGCGGCGTGACCGCCAAGGCCATCCACGCGGACCTCGAGGAACCAGCCGAGGCGGACGCGCTCTACCACGCGGCGCGAACGTCCCTGGGCGGCATCGATATCCTGGTCAACAACGCGGCGATCTGGCCCTCGAACTGGTTCACGGACATTACCCTGAACGAATGGGATTTATGTATGCGCATCAACGTGACCGCGCCGTTCCTGCTTTCCCAGGCCTTGGTCCGGGACCTCAGGCAGGACGGCAGGGCCGGCCGGATCGTCAATATCACGTCCCAGGCGGCCTTTCTCGGGTCACGCTCGGGACACGCCAGCTACGCGGCCAGCAAGGCGGCGCTCGTCTCCATGACCGTCTCGCTCGCCAGGGAAGTGGCGTCCGCCGGGATAACGGTCAATGCCGTCGCCCTGGGTCTCGTGAACACGGAAATGCGCGGCGACGCGCTGGAACGGAACAAGGAAAGCTACATGCGCCGCGTCCCTCTCGGGCGGTTCGCCACCAGCGAGGACGCATCTTCGACCGTGCTGTTCCTCGCCTCCGGCCATGCGGACTATATCACCGGGGCGACCATAGACGCCACGGGCGGCATGTTGATGCGGTGAACCGACCGCGCCTCCACTTTTATGGGTAAAACAATTTTTGATATCATTATTGTCGGGGCGGGTCCTTCCGGTGCGACCCTTGCCCGTCTGCTGGGCGGGCAACGGTCCGTTCTGCTTCTTGATTCCCGGTCTTACGGGGAGAACGGGTTTGTTCGCGAAAAGTGCTGCGGCGGTTTGCTGGCGCCGGATGCCGCCCTCCAGTTGCGGCGGATGGGGTTGACACCGCCCGGCCACGTTTGCGAAGCGGGCCAGCCGCTGACCGTTCGCGCGCTTGACCTTGGCGCTTCCCTTTCCAGGCCGTACGGGCGCGCCTATGTGAACCTGAACCGGGCGGCCTTTGAGCAATGGCTGGTTTCCCTGGTGCCGGATTCCGTCGTTTTCGCTCACGGGTGCCGGGTTTCGACCATGTTACGGAAAGATGGAAACTGGGCCGTATCGGTTTCCGGGAAAGGGGGCGCGGCTTCATACGAGGGGAAATTGCTGGTCAGCGCCGAAGGCGCGGCAAGCCTTGTGCGACGGCGTCTTGACCGGAAAAGGCTTCTGCACGCCCAGTATCTCGCCGTGCAGGACGTGTATTCCGGGTTTCACGGCGGCGCGGCCGCTTCCGGGGAATATGTCGCTTTTTATCACCCCTGGTATACGGATTTTTACGGTTGGATAATTCCCAAAAAGGATCGGGTCCTGGTCGGGGCCGCTCTGCCCCCGCGTTTCCGGGCGCCATACGCCGTCGGGGAGCGGATGGACGCTTTACGCGACTGTCTGCGCTTGGCCGGGTATGGCTTTGACGGCCATCTCCGGCGGGAAGCCTGCCTTGTGCTGCGCCCGAAGCCGGGCGATATATTCCATGGCCGGGACGGTGCGTTTTGCATCGGTGAAGCCGCCGGGTGGATAAGCCCCAGCTCGGCGGAGGGGTTCAGCTACGCGTTTGCTTCGGCCAGGGCTCTGGCGAAGGCGGTTTTGGCCGGAGGGAACCCGGAAAAGGTTCTCGCCGCTTACCACCGCAACACGTTGGCCCTCAAAGCCAATATTGTCTGGAAAACGTGCAAGTCTCCGTTTATGTACGTATCGCCGATCCGAAGGTTTATCCTGCGCAAGGGATAGGCGCGGCGCGATAACCCGCCGCCGGAACAGGGCATGTAGGGGATGATGGGATGATATCGTTTATCGGCGCGGGTCCGGGGGATCCGGAACTGATTACGGTCAAGGGCAAACGCCTTATCGAGACGGCCGACCTGATTCTGTACGCCGGTTCCCTGGTTCCGGAAGCGCTCGTGGCCCAGAGAAAGCCGGGAACCGGCGCGATCGACTCCTCCGGCATGACGCTGGAGGAAACGCACGCGCTCATGCGTGAGGCGGATTTGGCGGGCAAGGATGTGGCCAGGGTTCACACGGGTGACCCGGCCTTGTACGGGGCGGTTCGCGAGCAGATGGCCCTTCTGGACGCGGAAGGCATCGCCTACCGGGTCGTTCCGGGCGTGACGGCCGCCTTTGCCGCCGCCGCCGCCGCGCGCGTATCGCTGACCGTTCCGGAAAGCGTGCAAAGTTTTTCCATTACCCGGCTCGGCGGGCGCACGGATGTGCCACCGGGGCAGTCCGTGCGGGAACTGGCCCGGCACGGCGGCAGCCTGGCCGTCTACCTTTCCGCCACCTATGCGGCGCGGCTGGAAAAGGAACTGCTGGCCGGCGGGGTTGACCCGCGAACGCCCGTCCTCGTCGCGTACAGGGTCGGCTGGCCCGAGGAGCGCCTCGTCCGGGCCGAGGTCCGCACGCTCGCCGCCACGGTGGCGGCGGAAAGGTTAACCCGCCAGACGGTGTTTCTCATCCTGCCGGGCGAGCGCGATACCGGAAAAGACGGAAGCCTTCAATCACGCCTGTACGCGAACGATTTTTCCCACGGGTTCAGGAACGGCGGAACGGAGGAGGAAGATGCTTGAATCGCTTGGCATCGTGAATATCGGCGTATTTTTCGCGGGCGTGGTGGTCATCATCCTGATGCCCGGCCCGAATTCGCTGTATGTTTTGTCCACGGCCACCCGCCGTGGCGTCGCGGACGGCTACAAGGCGGCCGCCGCAGTGTTTGTCGGCGATTCCGTCATCATGCTGCTGGCCGCGCTGGGGGTGGATTCCCTTATGCGTTTGTATCCGGCGGCTTTTATGGTTATCCAATACGCGGGGGCCGCGTATCTCGGCTGGCTCGGGCTCAAAGCCCTGTATGGAGCGGTCAGGAAAGGCGACGGTTCGGGAGGCGACGCTCATGCGGAATGTCGCGAAAATCCCTTCAGGCGGGCGCTTGCCTTGAGCCTTTCCAACCCCAAGGCCATCATGTTTTTCGTCTCCTTTTTCGTGCAGTTCGTCGATCCGGCCAAGGGGCACACGGGTCTTGCGTTTCTTGTCCTCGCCTGCATCGTGCAGAGCGTGAGCATGACGTATCTCAGTTTCCTCATCTTCGGGGGTGCCAAACTGGCGTTGGCTCTCAAGGACAGCCGTCTGGCCAAACGGGCGGGCAACGCCCTGGCCGGATCCGTCTTTCTCGGTTTCGGCCTGCGGCTCGCCATGAAAGCCGGCGGATAGGCGGGGAAAAGGAAGAACAGAAAAAAGCGCGGGGCCTTTCTTCCGTACCATGCGATAGCGTCGGGCGACGCCCGCGTTTTCCACCGTTCAAATGCCGCCCGGACTATCCCAGGACATACTTGCCGCCGTATCCGCGCGGGGTATACATGCGCGCCCCGCGCGTCCACTCGGTTGTGCCGTCCGGAGCGGGCAGGAACGTTGTGGCACTGCCGCCTACCAGGATGATGGAAAACATGTCCGCGTCCCCGGGATCAAAGGTTTCCAGGGTCGCGAGCGATACCGACTGGTCCGGGCGGTAGGCGTTGCGGACGTGCCCGACCGGGGTTTTGGGCGACCTGTGCCGTTTGGCAACGGCAAGGGCGTCACCCAGGTTGTCGCGGCGTCGCTTGGAGCGGGGATTGTAGAGGGCCACCGTGAAGTCGGCGGCACACGCGTGCTCGCGCCGCCTTGCGATGGTTTCCGGCGGTGTGAGCA
>JAJBSY010000092.1 GCA_020861205.1 Deltaproteobacteria bacterium
CCTTTTCCGCGACCCCTCAAACGTCCATTACCCGCGAACCCGCCTGGTCTGCCTGGAAAACGCCCTGAGCAACGGCGGGGTGATGACCGTGGACGAAATGAAGGCCGTGCGGACCGCGGCAACGCAATACGGCCTGCGCGTGCACCTGGACGGTGCGCGCATCTTCAACGCGGCGACGTCTCTGGGCGTGGACGCCAGGGATATCGCGGATTGCGTGGACACCATTTCCGTCTGCCTCTCCAAGGGCCTGTGCACTCCCGTGGGGTCGCTCATCTGCGGCTCAAAGGAGTTTGTCGCCGAAGCCCACCGCTGCCGCAAAGTGCTCGGCGGCGGGATGCGGCAGGCCGGGGTGCTCGCCGCCTGCGGCATCCTTTCCCTGACCAAGATGACCAAACGCCTCGGCGAGGACCACGACAACGCCAGACTCCTGGGCGAGCTGCTGGCGGAAATACCCGGCGTAACGGTGGACCGGGAAAGAATCCGGATCAACATGGTGTTCTGGGAGCCGAAAATCAAGGGATTCGACAATCAGGCGTTCGGGGCGTTCATGCTCCGAAAAGGATTCAAAATCAGCGCTCCGTATTCCGGCCCCTTCCGCCTGGTCACGCATAACGGCATAACGCGCGGGCACGTCGAGGAATTCATCGGCGCGTTCAAGGGGTATGTGAGCGGCATCTGCGTCCCGCCCGCCGGAAATACTTGACCCCCAAGACAGAATACCTATCTTGGCTGAAGAAGGAGGGTCTCATGAGCGATACCGATACAAACACCGGGGCCGACCCCAAACCCGAAGGCGGCTGCGGCTGCGGTTCCGAAGTCCCCATGCCGAAGGTCACGTTTACCACGTTCGTCCTTTCCCTCGCCTCCAGCGGCCTTGTGCAGCTCGGCGAAGTGCCGGACCCGGAGACCGGGAAGGTCGGGGAAAATCTTCTTATGGCCAAGCATACTATTGACGTTTTGACGATGCTGCGCGACAAAACCAATGCCTGCCTCGACGAAGAGGAAAGCAAGCTCCTGGAAGGTCTGCTCTACGAGCTTCGCATGAAATACGTGCTCAAGAAGAAGTAGACGGTTTCCATCCGCTTTTGCCGGTCCGCCCGCAAAGGCGGACCGGCGCTTTTTGTTCAACGACCGAGAGAAAAAGGAAATTCCCATGGCACAAATCCGGGCCGGACTCGTAGGCGTCACCGGCTACACGGGCATGGAACTCGTCCGTTTGCTTGAAAACCATCCCGTCATCAACCTCGTGGCTGTCACGTCCCGCTCCGACGCGGGTAAAAAGGTACGCGACATCTACCCCTTCATGCAGGGCTTCCCCACCGGGGATCTGGTCATCACCGTGCCGGACGCCGCCGCCCTCGCCAAGGCGTGCGACGTCGTCTTCCTGGCCGTCCCGCACGGCGTGGCCATGGAAATGGCCGCCGCCTTCCGGGCCGAAGGCGTCGCCATCATCGACCTTTCCGCCGACTTCCGCTTGCGCGACGTGGCCGTGTTCCAGGAATGGTACAAGACGGAACACGCCGAGCCGGGCCTGCTGCAAGAAGCCGTCTACGGCCTTCCCGAACTTTACGCGGACAAGATCGCCACGGCCGGGCTTGTCGCCAACCCCGGCTGCTACCCGACGGCATCCATCCTCGCCTTGGCCCCGGCTCTGAAAAACGGGTTCATCGACCCGGACGGCATCGTGATCGACGCCAAATCCGGCACCACGGGAGCCGGCCGCAAGGCGGTGGTGGGGTCCCTTTACTGCGAGGTGGCGGATTCCTTCAAGGCCTACAACCTCACCAAGCACCGCCACACGCCGGAAATCGAGCAGGAACTTTCCCTGGCGGCCGGGAAGGCCGTCACGCTGTCCTTCAACGCCCATCTCCTGCCCGTCAACCGTGGCATTCTCGCCACCATCTACACGCAGCTCAAGGGGGGCGTCTCCTTTGACGCGGTGTACGACGCCTACGTCGCCGCGTACGAGCCGCACCCGTTCGTGCGCGTGCTGCCCAAGGGCGCGCTGCCGGAACTGCGCAACGTGCGCGGCACCATGTTCTGCGACATCGCCATGGCGCACGACCCGCGAACCGGCCGCCTCATCTTCGTTTCAGCCATCGACAACATGTGCCGGGGAGCGTCCGGCCAGGCAATCGCCAACGCCAACCTCATGCACGGCCTGCCGCTTGAAACGGGGCTCATGCTTGCCCCGATGGTGCCTTGAGCAAGAGCCGGGGTTCCCCTTCCCTTCCTTATCCCGATTTGCACGAAACCGTGAGCCCTTAAGGCAACCAAGTCTTAAGGGCTCACGCTCTATCACCAAAAAAGCGGCTACCGTTTTCGGCAGCCGCTTTTTCGCTCAAAAAGGCGTCCCTAATCCAGAGAGATCGTCTCGCCGGGCTTCATGACGATGCAGCGGCTGTTCGGGGCGTACTTGGCCAGTTGCTTCGGAAAATCATCCATGTTCTGGGCCAGGACCGGGAACGTTCCCCAGTGCATGGGCACCACGGCTTTTGCCTTGAGGAGCTTGGCCGCGTAAGCGGCCTGCCTGGTATCCATGGTGTAGCAGCTCCCGGCGGGCAACAGGGCGAGATCGATGTCGTACAGTTCGCCGAAGATTTCCATGGTGCCGAAAATCCCGGTATCGCCTGCGTGGTACACGGTGTACCCGCTGGGGAAGGTGAAAATGAACCCGACCGGAGCCACGCCGTCTATGGTATGAAAGGCCTGGGTCATCGTAAGGGAGACGCCTTTACAGGCAACGGTTCCGCCTATCTGGAAACCGTGGCCGTTCAGGATCTGTTCCGCCGGGATGCCCTCGGCCTGGAACTGTTCGCCCACGCCCACGCAGGTGGCGAGCATCGCGCCGGTGTTCTTCAAAATAGCGACGGCGTCCCCGGAATGGTCGCCGTGCATATGGGTCACGGCCACGATGTCGGGCTTGTCAATGGCGTCGGGTTTCTTGGTCGCCGTGGGGTTTCCGGTGAAAAACGGATCCACGATGATGTTGACGCCGTCGTACTGGATCTGGAAGTTGGCATGTCCGTGCCAGGTCAATCGATTGCTCATGGGGGCCTCCTCCGGTAAGGCGAATTTCCTGCATACCCGCACGCTCGCGGGCAATGGCGACTGTTCATATTCCGCCATGTACGCGGCCAAGTCAAGGCCGCCGCCAGGGGATAGCGTCCTCGGCTTCATACAGGGAAAGAAAGTCCCGTGCGGAGCGCCATCATACGCTTCGCGGAACGAGACTGGCGACGTATCAGCGAATTGGTGCACTCCCCGCCCGAGCCCGCACTTGACAGCAAGCCATGCCAAGGCTAGAAGTCTACTCTCAATACGCGCCCGTAGCTCAGTTGGATAGAGCGTTGGCCTCCGGAGCCAAAGGCCACAGGTTCGAATCCTGTCGGGCGCGCCAGGAATTGCGGGAAGGTAGCCTTGGGCTACCCTCCCTTTTTTCACCGCCGGTCAAGCCGTTGTGATGAAACAATGCTCGGATCCGGGCGGGTACCGTTCAAAGACCCTCTCCCGATTGGAAGCATGCCGTGGTTGGCATCCCGCCAGACGGTACTACCCGCGCGGCCACGCGTCCGGATCTTTCTCCACGCATTCCAGGGGGGTCTTGTCGTCGCGCAGCCCCCTGAACACGGGCTGCCGTAAGCCGCCCGTCCGCGTCAGGGACATGAATTCTATTTTGCAGACGAGCAGCGGTTCAAGCCAGATCGTTTTCGGGTGGTCCGCCGGGGTTTTGCCCCATTGCACCGTCTGTCCCCGCGTATGGCGCGGGAGGGCGTCTATCCGCCTGAAATCCGGGTTTGCCAGGCCGAGGACCACATGGCCCTTGTACACCAGTTCCGGCTCGTCCCCGTCATGCGGGCGGTACTGGCCCACGACCAGGCTGACCACATTGGCTTTGTCGCTCGGGTAGTATCCGCAGACCACGAAATCGTCGTCCAGCCAGTTCTTGAACTTGACCCAGTCGCGCGTGCGCTTTCCCATCTGATAAACGCTGCCGAGGCGTTTGGCGACCACGCCTTCCAGACCCTGTTCGACCACCAGCCGGTACAGCGCGAGGCCTCTTTCCGCTATGTACCGGGACACGACGAGCCGGTTGTTCACGGCGAGCGTCTGCTCCATCAGGGATTTACGGTCTTCCAGCGGCCGCTCCACGAGGGATTCCCGGCCCAGGTACAGGATGTCGTAGGCGATGAAGCTGGCCGGGGCTTCCCGGGCGAGCCGTTCCATGCGGTAGCGGTTGGTTGTCGTGAGGCGGGAGCGGATCAGCCCGAACTCGTTCTTTTGGCCCGAACCGATGACCAGCTCCCCATCCAGGATGCACCGGGCCCCTGCCTGCTCATGCAGCCTTTTCAGCTCCGGAAGTTGGGGCAGGATGTCGCGGCCGCGCTTGTTGACCAGATGGGTGCCTGTTCCGGGGTCGAGGTAGGCGAGGCAGCGGTCGCCGTCAAGTTTCAGCTCGTAGATATAGTCGGGCGAGTCAAAGGCTTGCTCTTCCCGGCCGATCAGCATGGCTTGGGCGTTTTTCGCGTCGAACAGGTCCATGTCCGCAGTATAGGCCTGTTCGGCGAAGGGCGTAATTATTTGCTCGCTGGAATTCGCAGTCATGCATTGTCCAAAACCTATCGCGAATATGCCTCCGGCAACGGCCGCCTCCGGGCTTCTCCCCGTACCTGTTTCACCCCGCGAGCGCGCCTCTGATTTTTTTAACAGCTTCCTGAACGCTCAGGACCGCCGTGTCAATAATGAGCCTGTCCCGCGTCCACGGGTGGTAGTTCCCGGCCATGATCTCGGCCCAGGTGGGCAATCTCAGGCCGGGAATATCGCTTGCCCGGTTTTCGGCCCGTTGGCGGTGGGCCACCCGGTCCGAGCACTTCACCTCTATCTCCACGTAAGGCGCGTTCTGTTTCGCGGCGACCGACCGCCATGTGGCACGCGTCAGTTCCACGGGATTCACCGAATCCGCAATAACACGAAGCCCAAGGGAAAGATTCTCGGCGGCCAGAGCGTACATAACCTCGTATCCTTCCCTGGATATTTCACGTTCGGGCATCCAATCCCGCATGGTCTGTTCAATGGTATCGACCCGCAGGTAAACAGCCCCGATTTGCCGTGCGAGTTCGCGGGCGATAGCGCTTTTGCCCACGGCGGGGAGCCCTGAAAAGATGACCAGCATCCACGCCTCCTTGCTGGAATGTGAAACTGTCGCAATCGGCCGCCGCAAACCGTGGCACTCGATAACCGCAGACTGTTGGCGTTGCTTTTCCCCCGCCGGCTGTTCCGCAACCGGCCCGCATCCGGGTTGCCCCGCGCGTAAAGGCCATGTGTTCCGGGTATGCATGCGGCCATCCTTAGCGGACGACCGCGAAGAACCTTCACGTTACGGCATCCGCGCACGTAAATTCGGTCACCGCGCCTTGCCTGATGGTGACGAGGGAGCAGGCTGTCCGGTCCAAAAAGGTTTTGTCGTGCGAAACCACTATCCTGGCGAGGTTTTGGCCGCATAAAATACGGGCGATCCTGTCCCGCGAATCGTCGTCAAGGAAGGCGGTGGGCTCGTCGAGCAGCAGGGCTTCGGGACGCATGGAAAGCACCGAGGCGATGGAAACCATCTTTTTTTCGCCGCCGGACAAATGGTGCGTGGGTCTCTCGGCGAGGTTTCCCAGGCCAATGCTTTCAAGCGTCTCCATGGCCCTGTCGCGGGCCGCGCCGCGCTTCAGGCCGAGATTGAGCGGTCCGAAAGCAACGTCATCCAGCACGGTCGGCGAAAAAAGCTGGTCGTCGCTGTTCTGCAGGACAAACCCGACCCGGCAGCGCAACCGGTGGAGCGTTTGCCTGTCCTTCACCGGTTCGCCGTGGAACAGCACGGCGCCGCGTTGCGGCGTTTCCAGCCCCATGATGAGCCGGAGAAGGGTCGTCTTGCCGGTGCCGTTTGGGCCGTAAAGCCCGAGCCGCTCATGCGGCCGCAACGTAAAACAAAGGCCGTCGAAAAGAGCGGGGCTTCCCGCGTAGCCGAAGGTTATGCCTTCCAGGGCCAGGATGGGATCATCAGCCATGGCTTGTTCCCATACGGGTGTCCGCGTAAAGCAAGGCCACCAGGGCGCAGAGAAAAAGCAGCGCGAAAATGCAATCGCGGGGCGCCGCCTTCAATTCCGCCACGGTGAAGTACCTGCCCTGGAATCCGCGAAGAAGCATGGCTTCGTAGATCCTTTGCGAACGGTCGATACTGTTGATGATGGTCAATCCCAGCATATTGCCTATGGTCCTGTAAGTGTGCGCGGTGGTTGCCGGCAGAAAGCCGCGCAGCCGGGCGGCCGTTTGCAGCGTCCGCCACTCTTCCCCGATGACATGGATGTAACGGCAGGTAAAGAGAAAGAGGAACACCAGCTTGGCCGGGATACCCAGCCGTTCGAGCGAACAGCCGATAATGGGTGCGTCCAGGTTCGCGGTAAGAGCGAGGAAGCATAAAACGATCGCGTTGCATTTGACGGTAACGGACGCGGCCAGGGCGACGCCCTCACGGCTCACGGCCAGCGGCCCCAAGCTCGTCAACGTCTCCCCGGGCATGGTGAGGGGCACCGTCACCCACAGGAACGCGATAAAAAAATTCGCGGCGGCAAGGCGCCGCAACAGGGGAACAAGCGGCGGCCCGCTTGCGGCGGCAAGGGCGACGGCCAAGGCAAGACCGGCACAGGCGGGAACGGCGCACTTCAGCGATGAAAGGCAGACAGCCGCGCCCATGGCGGCGACAAGGAGCGTTCGCGGGTCAAGGTTGCAAAACGGCGTTTTCGCCGGGCGCGAACGGTTCATGGTTCCCCAGGTGTTCACCGCCTGTACCGCATGTAGGTTGCCATGCCCAACAGCCCGATAATCCAGCCGAGGCCGCCGATGATATCCCGCAGCGCGGGCCCGGCGTCCTCCTGCCGGGCGAGCGTCTGCCGTATGGGCGCAAGCTTCGCGTCCATCACCCTGTCGATCATCGCTTCCAGCTGTTTGGCGTCCAGAGAGGAGGATACGGGCTGTTCCGCCGGAGCGGGCCGGCCGGGGCGCGCCGCCGGGGAATCCTGTTCCGGTCGTTGCCCGGACGGCGAAAGGGCCGCCAGCTCCTCCGGGGAAACCGCCCAGTCGTTTTGATGCCCTTCCCCGGCGTTGACCCGGATGTTCAGACCGTGGCCGGTCTCGAGAAACGCGGCGTCGGGCCGGAACCGGAACAGCCCCACCTCGTCGGTCGTCCCTTCAAGAACCGTGGCCCCGGTCCGCAGGTCGGTGATGCGCAACTTGCCGTACCTGACTTTCCGGCTTTTGCTGAACGAGCACGCAACCTGGATGGCGTCGCCGTCCACGTAGGCGAAGACATTGACCTTGTGCGCCATGCCGGACGCCGGAAAACACAGCAGCAGGGCGAGGAAGGTCAGGCAGGCCGCGTAATACCGCATGGGGCGCCTCCCTTTCGTTTAACGGAAAACAACAACAGTTCCGGGCGGCTCCTGGCAATGAACGAGACCGCCAAAGCGGTTATGAACCCTTCCACCGCCATGACGGGAATATGCGTCAGCAAAAGGAGCTTCGCGGAAGTCAGAAACCCTTCGTCCGTAACCGCAAGGGCTAAAGCCGTGCACAAGGCGGCCCCGGCGACCGAAAAAAAGCCGCAGCAAAAGGCGCCAGCCATACGAAGCCGGGTCTCTCCGCCCATGAACGGCCGGAAAACACAGGCGCAAAGAAGCGCGGGAAAGGCCATGTTGAAGGTATTGACGCCCAGGACGGCGATGCCGCCGAATTGAAAAAGAACGGCCTGGAGCAACAGGGCCACAAGAATCGCCGGGAACACGCCCCACCCCAGAAAAAGCCCGATCAGCCCGTTAAGGATCAGGTGCACGCTGCCCGGTCCTATCGGGACATGAACGAGCGAGCCGACGAAAAAGACCGAGGATAACACGGCGGCGGTCGTCAGGCGCGAATAGTCCATTTTGCGCAGCCCGGCGCAGGTCGCGGCCACGCTCAGCGCGTAGCCGGCGCCCAGTATCGCGGGGGTAAGAACGCCTTCCGAAATATGCATAGTACTGCCTCCAACAGGGTGGACGGCGGGAGGGAAACCCGCCCTGGAACGCATCCGCGTCGCGGCTATTCCTTCTTGGCCGGAGAGACGAATTCCAACCAGATCACCGCCCCGAGTTCAACGTCTTTCTCGCTGCCTTCATGGAGTATTTTTTCATCCGAGGTATTCAGGGCGGCAAATCCCCACCATCCGGCGAAGGGCACTCCGTAAGTGAATACGCCGTTGACGTCGGCCTTCACCACCTGGGTGACCATGGACTCGTTCGGCGCCGCATATGCTCCGTCCCGGTTATAGTATTCGACCTCCACTTCCGCGCCGGGAACGGGCTTGCCGTCAAGCAGCACCAAGCCTTGGAACACGTTCCCCGCGTAGTTGCCGAAAGGCCGCGTCAGCGGAACTATTTCGGTTTTCAAACCCGCGGGCTCGTCCCAGCCTTCCCCTTCGCCGAACGCCGAGACAAAGGTCTTGGTGTAATGGATGATAAAGCAGTCTTCGGCGGGCTCCCAATACGGCTGCGGCTCCATGACAAACTGGTACACGCCAGGTTTCGTCACCGTGTACCGGGCCTTCCAGGCGTCGTGCTCCATGATTTTGGCAGCCTGGAGGGAAGAGACAATATCTTGGACCTTGCCGTCCACGATGACCTGAAAGGATTTGGGTTTGGCCAGGGGCATTCCCACCCGTTCCATGGGATGGCTGAAGGACAGCTCCAGGGTGAGGGCGGCGGCGCTTTTGTCTTCGACGACAGCCGCGGGAGGAATGACCATACCGAAATGGGCCATGGCCGGACCGGATAAACAGACCGTGAAAAAAGCTGACAGAAGGCACGACTTCCACATGGGGGGTGGCTCCTTGCAAGAGGCGAAAGGTTGCTTTACCGCAGGTAACACGAATTTACCAAACGTGTTACTATGGTATTGTTTCGCAAAAGTCCAGAGAGGAAGCGCAGGGGAAAACAATGAGCGGGGTAAATACGCCGGAGAGGATAGGGTTCGGCGTCCGGAAAGTTCTCGGGATCGTTTCCCGTTGCCGGTGATCCGTCCAGCCGCCGATGCCGTTCAGACTCGCGCTCGGGATGCTCATGGAGCAGGGATGCCACGCAACCCGGACCATCTCGGAACGTTATCTCGGCAGGCAAAAAGCTTTGCTCGAAGTCCAGGGGCTCTTCGGCCGTGCGCCCCTCCCGCTAACCGCAGTGCAGTATTGCTCCCTGTTCGGAATTTTCCTCGTCCGAGCCCGCGTCCAGCAAACTCGCCGTCGCATGTTGCACCATGCCGAGCGCGATGGAGATGCGGTCCAGCGCGTCGGCCTGTTCGGACAACAGCTTGATTTCCGTTGTAAGTTCAGGAGGCAAAACATCACGCAAGGCGGCCGAACCCTTCCGTATGATTTCCACGTCGCGGGCCAACCGTTCCAAAACGCTCACAATCTTGTCTATCCGTTGGTGGAGGGAATTATCCGACACGTCAGCTCTCCCGTGCTAACGGTTCGGCAACGCGAAAGGCAATTGCCGGGAGCTGAGAAACTGCCCAAGGGCCAGCCGGACTTATTCCCCCGAAAGGTCTTCTATTCGCCCACTCCCGACAAGGTGCGCATGGAAAGACCGTTCGCGCAAGTTCGCGATCCGGTCCCGCGTATGTCGGCGGCGGGTCCGCCCTGGGTACAATGGAGTTTCTCAGGCTCCATCCGGGAATATGCCGTAGCCCCGAAAAACCGTCAAACGAAAATGCCTGATATCAGAAGGTTTTTTCCTTCCTGTACAACGGCATCCGGAAAAGAGCGGCATAATCCATTCCCATCTTTCCGCCCACGACAGGTAATACACCACAACGTTTTTTGGGCGGGACTGCAACCATATCATGAAAATTATCACATAGCATACTCGTTATACTGCGGTACATGAAAAATCATTTCGGCGTATCGCCTGGCTCCTCTACCGTCGCTGGCTGTGACGAAGACGTCGACGCGGCGCACACGCCCGATTTTTACGGGCCTGAGCGGGCGCCTCCCCTCGCTTTTGCAATATGACCGGTGTCTCCTGCATTTTCCAGCAATGGTTAGCAAACACACCCCGAAATACAGGCGGTTGCTCCCACGTGCCGATGGCCGCACCACATTCGCCTGTATTGATAGTCGGGGCTGGAGTTGCACTATTGTAT
>JAJBSY010000231.1 GCA_020861205.1 Deltaproteobacteria bacterium
ACCGTCCTGCCGGGGCTCCCGCCCCGGATGACGCCGACGCAGCCCGTGCAGTTGGCGAAGGTTGGCACGTCGATGCCCATTGCCCGCAGTTCCGCCACGATATGTTCCGTGGTTCGCACTTCCTGCTTGCTCAGTTCCGGGTACATGTGAAAGTGCCGCCGCTGTTCGATGACGTAGGCCTCGTATTCCTCGGCCAGGGCTTTGATGTCCGTCACGCGCCACCTCCCCCGGCCAGGAAGTCATGGGCGAACTGGGCGTACAGGGCCGCGCCCCGGTAAAGAATGTCTTCCTCGATCCGGAATTTGTCGGAATGGTTGGGGAAGACGATCCCCTTGTCTTCGTTCAGGCAGCCCATAAAGGCGTACAGGCCGGGAACCCGCTCCAGGAGATAGGAAAAATCGTCCGCGCCCATGGTTTCGGGCATGGGCGCGAGAATATCCTCGCCGAACAGCGTTATCGCGGCCCGGCGGGCGATGTCGTTCAGACGGACATGATGGTTGTCGATCGGGGAATCGATCCGTTCGACAACGAATTCCGCCGTGCAACCCAGGGCTTCCGCCGTATTTTCGATAATCCGCCGCATACCCGGCTCGATGCCGGGCCTCAGCTCCCGGGACAGGGTCCGTACGGTGCCTTCCATTACGGCGGTTTCCGGGATGATGTTGAACTGGGAGCCGCTCCTGACGGTCCCGACCGTAATGACCAGGGGATGGAGCGGATCGTAGTTGCGGCTGGCGAAGGTCTGCAGGTTCATGACGATCGCGCTGGCGGCGACGATGGGGTCTTTGGCCAGGTGCGGCGTCGAGCCGTGCGCCCCCTGGCCCCGGACGGTGATGGTGAAATTGTCGCAGGAAGCCATGCGGGGGCCGTCCTGGATGTTGATGAACGGGGCTTGCATGGTCCCCCAGACATGAAGGCCGAACAGCGCGTCGACGCCGTCAAGATATCCCTTGTCGGCGTAGTAGCGCGCGCCGGTAAAGCCTTCTTCGGCCGATTGGAAGAGAAGCTTGACGGTGCCGTGAAGCTCGTTTTTCCGTTCGGCGAGCATTCGGCCTGCGCCCAGAAGCATCGCCGCGTGCGCGTCATGCCCGCAGGCGTGCATACGGCCGTTGGTGGCGGCAAAATCCTCGCCGCTGTGCTCTTCCAGCGGCAACGCGTCGATGTCCGCGCGGAGCATGACGGTTTTGCCCGGCAACCCTCCGTGGATGACGCCGATGGCGCCGTAATAGTCGGCAAAGGAGATGACCTCGATCCCGGCGTCTTGCAGCTCGTTGACGATGTAAGCCGTGGTTTCCTTTTCCTCGAAGGGAAGCTCGGGATGCGAGTGCAGCCACCGGCGGTGGCCGGTGACTGCACCGCTGAGCTCGATCGCTCGTGAGAGGTAGGTCATTCCGATCCTTTCTTATTGCAGGAATATCCCGCCGCCCGGACCGAGAGGCAGATCAAGCAAGGCCCAGATGACGAGTTGGATGATCCAGGTGATGGCGAAACAGAGCGAGAAGGGGAACATGTTGGCGATGACCGTTCCCATGCCGGTACCCGGCTCGTACCGGTGCGCGAATCCGAGGATCAGCGGGAAGTAGTAGAAAAGGGGCGAGAGAGGGTTGGTGATGGAGTCGCCTATCCGGTAGGCGACCTGGGTCACGGCCGGGTCGAAATGCAGGAGCATCATCATCGGCACGAAGACCGGGGCGAGGATGGCCCACTTGGCGGACGCGGAGCCGATGAAGATGTTCACGATGCAGGAGACGAAGATAACCCCGACCAGCAAGGGAATGCCGGTGAAATTCAGGGCTCTCAGCCCCTCGGCGCCTTTGACCGCGATGATGATGCCCAGGTTGGACCAGCCGAAATAGTTGGTGAACTGCGCGCAGAAGAAGCAGAGCAGGATATAGGGAGCCATGTCCTTGAACGCCAGCACCACGTCGCCGAACAGGTCCTTGTCGTTTTTGTACTTGCCGCTGGCGAAGCCGTAGATCGCGCCGGGGATGAACAGCAATACGGAAACCGTCACGATGATCCCGCTCATGAACGGCGATTTGGGGGCCATGATGGAGCCGCCTTCGTTGGGGTCGCCCATCAGCGGATCGCTGCCGAGGCACATCAGGATAAGCGCGACGATGCCGACCAGGAAGCCAACCCCGGCCCAAAACAGACCCTTGTTCTGCTCGGGCGTCAGGTTCGTCATTTCCGCCTTGCCGTATTTGGAAAGATCCTGGCCCTCGAAACGGGGCGCGACCAGCTTTTCGGAGACGAACGTGCCCACGATGGTCAGCACGATGCAGGAAACCACCAGGAAGTAATAGTTGATGGCCGGGTTCTGCTGGTATGTGGGGTCAATCATCTTGGCGGCCGGCTCGGTGAACCCGTAAGCCAGCATGTCGGACAGCCCCAGGGATATGTTGGCGCAAAAACCCGCGGCCACGGCGGCGAAGGCCGTGAACATGCCCAGGAGCGGGTGCCTTCCCATGCCGAGATAGGTCACGGCCGCGAGCGGGGGCATGATGACGAAAGCGGCATCGCCGGCCACGTTGCCGTTGATGCCGATAAAGATGATGACCGCCGTCACCATGGTGCGCGAGGCCTTGGCCAGCATTTTTTGCATCAGCGCGGCCAGAAAGCCGCTTTTTTCCGCGGAGCCGGCGCCGATTACGGCCACAAGCACCATGCCGAAGGGCGCGAACCCGGCAAAGTTGGGAACCGCCTTGCTCCACATCATCCTGAAGCCTTCTTTCGTGAGCAGGTTGGTGACCGTGATCGTTTTGCCCGTGCCGGGATGCACCGCGGAAACCCCGGCGATGCTGCACAGCCAGGAAACAAGGATAACCAGAAATGCCAGGATGACAAACAGGGTGGTCGGGTCGGGGAGCTTGTTCCCCACGCGCTCGATCCATCCGAGCAGGCGGTCGAACAAACCGGACCGTACGTGTGCTTGCGTCATGCGTTTTCCTTTTTCGTTCAAGGTACACCAACAAAGGCGCCCACCGCGCGGAACATTCTAATGCTAGGACGATAGGCAAGGCACCGGACGCTGTCAATCTTTTTGGGGCAGTGCAGCAAGTTGCTTGATGCGCCGTCAGGCTCGTCCCGCGCGAAGCTTCCGTATGTCTCGCGACACTTCGCTCCACGCGGAACTCGCTCCATTGTCTGCAGTCACATTGAGGCACTGCCTCTTTTGGCTGGGTGCCCGGACCGTGCGATAGCGCGGCATACGGGCCGGGAACAATCAACCATGCATGGCTTCGATATGGCGAAGGTATGCCTCCCTAGAGAATACCGGATGGAAGGCTTCCAGAATGGCTTCGACCTCGCGGGCCCCGCCGCGCAAGAGCCTGTAAGTTGTGAGCGCAAGGAGTTTGGCCGGGGTCACGTAAAACAGCTCCTCGTCCGTCACCCGGAAATCCCGGCTGTGCAACGCGCCTTCGCAGCCGCCGAAGGTGAAGTTCAAGACCGGCATGATATGCGTCAAATCCCCCGCGTCGGTGGAGGCGGCGTTCTGGATGCCCTCGGTGATGCCCTTGACGGATACGCCATCCCCCAGTATCGCGGCCGCTTCATACAGCACCGGGTCGGCGGCCCGTTCGATAACCGGCATATAGCCCTGCGCGTCCCGGATGCTCACTTCCGCGCCCACGGCCGAGGCGGCTCCCCTGAAAGCCCGGTCAACCTTGCCGGACGCCTCCTGGATGGCCGCCATGGTCTTGGCGCGCACCATCATGTCCAGCACCGCTTCCTGGGGAACGACGTTCACGGCGCCGCCGCCGGAACGCATGACCGGATGCACGCGGATATAGTCTTTTTCCTGGAACGTTTCGCGGATC
Organism: Deltaproteobacteria bacterium; assembly: GCA_020861205.1. GTDB lineage: Bacteria > Desulfobacterota > Desulfovibrionia > Desulfovibrionales > Desulfovibrionaceae > FLUQ01. The sequence continues at coordinate 3,822 of JAJBSY010000231.1, forward strand.
ATGCCCAAGGCGGAAAGGCCCAGGGCGGCGGCGTTCAGCGCGTTGATTCCCTCATGAGGCGCGGCGGCCGCGTGGGCTGCCTTGCCCTTGAACACCGCCGTCTTGCCGATGAAGCCGCTGACCGAGTTGTTGCCGAGCAGGATGTCGCACCCGGCGTTGGCTACCATATGGGCGTGCGTCGTGAGGCTGATATCGATATCGTCGAATTCGCCGAGGCGGATAAGCTCGCTCTTGCCGCTGAAATACCGGATTTTCCCTTCCTCTTGCAGCGATTCCCGGACATCGGCGGCAAGGTATTCCTCGGCCGGCACGGCGAAAACAGCCACGCGCCCGTCAAGGGAAGCCGCGACTTCAGGGTCGCTTAAGGCCATGGCGGCTCCGAACATGGCCATCATCTGGGCGTTGTGCCCGCAGGCGTGGGACATGCCGGTTTCCGGAACGGCGTGGGGATGCTCCGCGCACATGATGCCGTCAAGCTCGCCGATGACGGCCACCGTGGGCCCGTTTCCCTTGCCGATCACAGCCTTGACCCCGGTGACGGCAAGCTCTTCCCTGACCTGCAACCCCATGGCGCGGAGTTTCGCGGCGGCCATCCTCGCCGTCCCGAATTCGGCGAATCCACGCTCGGCCGCGGAAAACAGGGCGCGGCCATCGGTAATGAGGTTCGTGGCGTTCGCGTCGATGATGTCGAGAATTTTCCGTTCTATACGATCCATGGGAGACCCCTGAAGTGAAGCGTTATAAAAAGCCAACCTAAGCCCTTTTGTGCGCGAATTCAAGGTTCGGCGTTACCCGGGCGGCTCTCTTCACGGCATTGCCCGGAAAAAAAGCCCCGGCGTACACCGGGGCTTTGAGCCGTAGCCGTTTCCGGCCGCTTAGAGCATTCCGAGCATACGCGGAATGACCAGGGCGATATCCTGGAAGATGCAGATCAGAGCCAAAGCGACGATGGACGCGAAAATCAGCGGCAACGCCGGCTTGGCGATCGCCTCCATGGACAGCCCGGATATCCGCGCGCCCACGAACAGGTTGACCGCGACGGGCGGCGTCACCTGGCCGATTGCGAGGTTGACGGTCATAACGATGCCGAACCAGATGGGATCCCATCCCAGATGCTTGATGATGGGCATGAGGATCGGCAGGAAGATGTACATGGTGGAGTTGGCGTCCAGAAGCATACCCGCGAGCAGCAGGATCACGTTGATCATCAGCATGATGACCAGCGGACTTTCCGAGACGCTGAGAAGGGTTCCCGCGATTTTGTCGATCAGGCCGACCGTGGAACCAAGCCAGGAATAGAGGCCCGCGCAGGCCACCACGAACATGACGACGGCCGTGGAAACCGTGGCTTCCACGAAAATTTCATACAGCACCTTGAGGGTCAGGGTGCGGTAGATCACGCAGCCGACGAAGAGGCCGTAGAAAACGGCCACCGCCGCGGCTTCCGTGGGGGTGAAGATGCCGCCGTAAATGCCGCCGAGGATGATGGCCGGGGTAAGGACGCCCCAGAGGGAATCTTTGACGGCGGCCATAATTTCGGCCTTGGTTCCCCGTTTTTCGCCCTTGTAACCGCGCATTTTCGAGATAATCCAGACAACGACGCAGAGGCAGAAGGCGACCAGGGCGCCGGGGAGAACCCCGGCCGCGAACATGGCGCCGACGGATTCCTGCATGATGTCGGCATACACGATGAACGCGATGCTCGGGGGGATGATGATCGCCAGGCCCGAGGACACGGAAACCGTCGCCGCGGCGAATGGTTTGCTGTAGCCGGCGGCCGCCATGCTGGGGATGAGGATAAGGCCAAGGGCCGCCACGGTCGCCGGGCCGGAGCCGCTCACCGCGCCCCAGAACGCGGCCACGATGACGGACGCGATGGCAAGCCCGCCCGTCATGTCGCCGACTATCTGCTTGATGAGGGCGATGATGCGCTCGGCGATGCCGACCTTTTCCATGATGATCCCCGCCAGAATGAAGAAGGGAATGGCGAGGAGCGGCGTTTTGGCGATGCCGGCGTAAAAGCTGTAGGACAACATCTGGTAGCCCATGTCCCAGAACCAGACAACCGCGATGGTGGCTGTTCCGAGGGCGACGGCGATGGGGACGCGTACGACGAGCGGTACCAGGAAAAGAGCGAGGGTCCAAAATACGGGATCTTGTAACATTACCTTTCCTCTCCTTTAGTACCGGCCTTCGCGGATCGTATCACGCGCGGACTGAATGATGCGGATGATGACCAGGATGGAGAAGAGCGGCACGCCGATGGAATAAATCCAGGCGGGAATGGCCAGGGAGTCCGTTGTCGCGCCCAGTTCCATTTCGTCGAGCACCTGGATGGTGCCCAGCCAGGTGAGAAGCATGAAGAAGATGATGCTCATGGCTGTGGCGATGAAATAGAAGACTTTCCGCACGGAAGGGGATCCCAGATCGTAAAAGAAGGTCACGGCCAGGTGCGCGTTTTTACGGAAGGCGATGGATACGCCCAGGAGCGTAACCCACACGAACATGCTGATCGTGATTTCTTCCGTAAAGGCCAGGGGATAGACGATCACATACCGCGTGACGACGTTGACGAAGGCAAGCGTCACCATGACGGCCATGACGAGGGCTCCCAGCGCTTCTTCGAAATGGTCGAGTAGTTTTTTGAGCACGTCGCAACTCCTATAAGAAGGGAGGGGGAATATCCCCCTCCCGTGAAGCCGGCGAGTCCGGTTAGCGGACGGCGGCCATATCTTCCTGGGCGGCCTTGATCAGGTCCGCGCCGATCTTGTCGCGCCAGGCGTCGATAACGCTCGCGGTGGCGTCGGCAAAGGCTTTCATTTCGGCCGGGGTCAGGTTGGTCACCGTGGCGCCGGCATCGGTCAGGGTTTTGTTCCAGTCTTCGGATTCGGGCTGTTTGCCGATGCTCTTCAGATACGCGGCGCTTTTCCCGCCGTCGTTTTCATCGATGCCCGCGCGGGAGAGCGCGGTCTGGAACTTGGCGGCGTCCTGCGCGGCTTTCAGGATCAGTTCCTGATCGGCGGCGCTGAAGGATTTCCACACGTTGGGGTTGCACACGAACATGGTCGGGTCGGCGACATAGTGCCAGTTGGTCACGTACTTGTGGTAATCGGTGACCTTGAGCGGGTAGAAGGTCAGGATGGGGTTTTCCTGGCCGTCGATAACGCCCTGCTGGATGGCGGACATGGTATCGGACCAAGCCATCGTGATGGGGTTGGCGCCGAGCGTTTTGAAGATGTCGATGAAGAGGGGGCTGCCCACCACGCGCATTTTCAGGCCCTTGATATCGTCGGGCATACGGATTTCTTTTTTGCTGTTGGTCAGCTCGCGGAAGCCGTTTTCACCGAACCAGATAAACTTGCCGCCTTTCTTTTCCAGGGCTTCGGCGCCCATTTTGCCGGATTTTCCGCCGGTCACCGCGTCAAGAGCTTTGTAGCGGTCGGGTTCGTTGGCGAAGAAGAAGGGCAGGGCGAACAGGTTCAGTTCGGGGATTTGCGGGGAATAGTTGATGGTGGACTGGTTGGCGAAGTCGATGGTGCCGTTGCGCAGCAGCATGAAGGCGTTGGTCTGTTTCCCGGTGGTCAGCTGCGAGTTGGGGTATACCTTGATGTTGATTTTGCCGCCGCTGCGTTCCTTGACGAGGTCGGCGAAATATTGCGCGCCCTGGCCCCAGGCGGTGGTCAGGCTCGGCACGATGTCCAGTTTGTATTCGCTTTTGTAGGCGGCGGAAACCGGGGCGGCGAGAGCGCCGACAACAAGAACGGTCGCAAGAGCGGTCAGTAACTTTTTCACGATGATGCCTCCTTTGGAAGGTGGAGCCCCGCGCGGCGCGGGGCATGGATGCGAACCAGCCTAAACTAAACGGACAACGGTTATTTCTTGGCGGCGGGGGGCATGTGGATGACCCTGCCCAAAGCGGCCATCGCCGCTTCCGGGACGGCTTCGGAAACCGTCGGATGCGCGTGGATGGTCGTTATGATTTCATCCAGCGTCGCTTCCAGCCGCAGGGCCAGCCCGCCCTCGGCGATCATGTCGGTAGCGGGACCGCCCACAATATGTACACCAAGAATCTCATCATGGCGAGAATCCGCTATGATTTTTATCAGACCTTCGGTATCACCTGCAATAAGACTTTTGCCGTTGGCTATCAAGGGGAAGCGCCCCACCTTGACGGTATGGCCGGCCTTGACGGCGTCTTCCTCGGAGAGCCCCACGGAAGCGACGGCAGGGGTGGTGTAGATGGCGGAAGGCACGGCCTTGTAATCCATGACCGCGTCATGCCCCATGATGTTTTCCGCCGCGACCTGGCCTTCATGCTCGGCCACGTGCGCCAGCATGATCTTGCTGGTGCAGTCGCCGATGGCGTAGACGCTCGGGATATTGGTCCGCATCCGTTCGTCCGTTATGATGCGGGCCCTGTCCATGGCCACGCCGAGGGCTTCCAGGCCGAGGTTGGCGGTGTTGGGGCGGCGGCCCGTCGCGACGAGGACGTTGTCCACGTCGATTGTCGACCGGCCGTCAGACGTTTGCACCTGCAGGTGGAGCCCCGCGCCGTTCCGGGTTACGGATTCCAGCTTGGCCCCGGTATGGAAGGTAACGCCCTTCTGGGTGAGCGCTTTCCGCAGGATATCCGCCGCCTCCGCGTCGATATTGGGCAGGATGCGGGGGAGCATTTCGACGACCGTGACCTTGACGCCGAAAGACGCGAAGACCGAGGCGAACTCCACGCCGATGACCCCGCCGCCCGTGATGGCGATGCTTTTGGGAAGCGCATCGAGGGAAAGCGCGCCGTCGGACGTGATGACGCCTTCAAGATCCAGGCCGGGGACGGGCGGCACGGACGGGACGGAACCGGCCGCGATGATGATGGCGTCCGCGTCCAGCCGCTGCCCACCGACTTCCACGGCGTTGGGGGACACAAGCCTGGCTTCCCCCGGCACATGGGTGACGGCGTTGGAGCGCAAAAGCGCTCCAACCCCGGTCACCAGCCGTTTTACCACCGCGTTTTTGCGCTTCATGATGGCGGACCAGTCGAAGCGCACGTTGTCCGCGAAAATGCCGATGGAAGGGCCTTCGCGGGTGATGGCGGTGAAGAGCTCCGCGGAATGCAGGAGCACCTTGGTGGGAATGCAGCCCACGTTAAGGCAGGTGCCCCCGACGCTCCCTTTTTCGACAACCGTGACCGTGGCGCCGAGCTGGGCGGCCCGGATGGCCGCCACATAACCGCCGGGCCCGGCGCCGATGACGATGACTCGTTTGCTCATACTCGTTTCTCCTCGTCCCCGGATCAGAGCAGGAAGAGGTCGGGGTCCTCGATGAGTTCCCGCAGTTTGGAAAGGAATTCCGCCGCATCCGCGCCGTCCACCAGGCGATGGTCGGCCGCGAGGCAGAAGGTGCTCACCGGGCGGATGACTATCTCGCCGTTCTTCGCGACCGGCACGTCGCGGGTGGTGCCCACGCCCAGGATGGCGACTTCCGGCGGGTTGATGATCGGGGTGAACGTGTCAATTCCCATCATGCCCAGGTTGGAAATGGTAAAGGTGCCGCCGGTGGTGCTGTCCGGAGACAGGCCGCCGCCGCGCGTCCGGGTCACCAGTTCCGCGCGCTCGCGGGCGAGGCTTTCCAGGCCCTTGTTCTGCACGTTCTTGATATTGGGAACCATCAAGCCGCCGGGCAGGGCCACGGCAAAACCGATGTTCACGTAATCGTGCATCACGAACGCGTCCTGTTCGACGGAACCGTTGAGCAGGGGATAGTCAAGCAGGAGCTTGGCGCAGAATTTCATCAGGATGTCGTTGACGGACACCTTGACGGCGCCTTCCTTTTTGGCTAGGCGCGCGTTGTAATTGGCGCGCATGGCGTTGAGGGCCGTCATGTCCACGTCGGCGAAATAATGCACCGAAGGGATGGAAGTGGTGCTGCCTAGCATCCGTTCCCCGATAACACGGCGCATCTGGGTCTTGGGCACCCGCCGTTCGCCCGTAGCGGGAGCGCTTGAAACAGGGGCCGATGCCGCCTGTCCCATGGCCGCCGCCACGTCCGCCTTCATGATCCGGGATCCGGACGCGTCCACGGATGCGAGATCGATACCCGCTTCCGCGGCCATCTTCGCGGCTACCGGGGAGGCCTTGACCGCCGTCTGGGCGTTCTCCACGTCTTTGGCCACGATCCAGCCGTTCGGCCCGCTGGGCGTAACGGTGGCAAGGTCAATGCCCTTCTCGCGGGCGATCTTCTTGGCCTTGGGCGAGGAGGGGGTACGCC
>JAJBSY010000241.1 GCA_020861205.1 Deltaproteobacteria bacterium
CATCGACGCCGACGTTTTGTGGGAACTGTTGCCGGAACTGGGCCGTCTGGGCGTGGTCACCAGTTTTCACGCCGAAAACGACGTCATCATCGATCATCTTATCCGGAAAGCGCAGGCCGCCGGCCATGCGCGGGCGCGCTACCACTGTCTCACCCGGCCGCCGGCGACGGAAACCCTCGCGGTCGGCAAGCTGTTGGAACTGGCATACTGGCTGGATTTCCCCCTGCATATCCACCACGTATCCCATCCGCATTGTTTCGAGATGGCTCGCTGGTACCGGAGCAAGGGACTGCGCAACCTGACCATGGAAACCTGCCCGCATTACCTGGCGCTGTGCGAGGACGACCTCGACAGCCTGGGCAGCCTTGCCAAGATCAACCCGCCCATGCGTCCCAGAGCGGCGATGGAGGCTTTGTGGGACTATGTCCGCTCCGGCGATGTCGATGTGATCGGGTCGGATCACGCCCCTTGGAGTCTGGAGCAGAAAAACAACGGCTCCGTGGACGACGTGTTCAAAAGCGCCTCGGGCGCGCCCGGCCTGGAGTCTCTTTTTCCGGTCATGTATACGGAAGGCGTCGTGAGACGGGGCATACCCGTCACCAGGCTGGCCGCGCTGATGGCGGAAAACCCGGCCCGCCGGTTCGGCCTCGGCGACAGGAAAGGGCGCATCGAGCCCGGCCTGGACGCGGACTTCGCCGTCATCGACCCGCACGCGGAATGGGCTTTTGATCCCTCCGGCAGCGGGTCGTTCGCCAAGTGGTCGCCCTTCGCCGGGAAAACGGTCAAAGGCAGGATTGTGCGCACGGTTCTGCGCGGGAAAACCATCTTTGCCGACGGGCGACTCCTTGCGAAACCCGGCGACGGAACGTTTCTGCCCGTGCGCCGCGCGGGAGGGAACTAATGTCGGCCCGACCCCGGATATCGTCCGCCCGGTTGTGGGGCGACCTCATGGAACTGGGAAAGATTGGGGCGCGCCCCGGCGGCGGTATCCACCGGCCGGCGTTATCGGCGGAAGACGCGCTCGGCCGCGAGTGGTTCGTCGCCGCGTGCGAACGGGCCGGTCTTGAAGTCCGGATGGATTCCCTACGCAATGTCATCGCGCGTGTTCCGGCCGCCGACCCCGGCGCGAAAGTGCTGGCGACCGGGTCGCATCTGGACACGGTTCCCGGCGGCGGGATGTTCGACGGAGCGCTGGGCGTTCTGGCCGGGCTGGAGTGCGCGCGGGCGATCAAGGAACAGGGGATGGAACTGCCCTATCACCTCGAAGTGATCAACTTCACGGATGAAGAGGGAGCGTACGGGGCCGGATCCGTGGGGTCCCGCGCCATGCTCGGTTCGCTCGTCCCGGGTGAACTGGAGCGGGTCAGCCCGCTCAAGGGCCGGAGTTTCGCCGAAGACCTCGCCAAAGCCGGGGGGGACGCCGCCGGGTCCGCGCGCCGGGATGCAGGGGAGTTCGCTGCCTTTGTGGAACTGCATATCGAGCAGGGCAGCCGCCTGGAATCCGAGGGGATCGCCTGCGGCGTGGTCACCGCCATCGTGTCCATCGACCGGTATGAAGTCACGGTCACCGGCGAGGCGGGCCATGCGGGAACGACGCCTATGCACTTGCGGCGCGACGCGCTCGTGATGGCCGCCCCGCTGTTCACGCTGGTCCCGCAATGGGCGGCGGAACAAAACCCGGAAATGGTCGCGACCATCGGCACGGTCTCGCTCGAGCCGGGAACCCCCAATGTCATACCCGGCAAGTGCCGCTTCATTATCGAGCTGCGCGGGGAAAAACAGGAAGACCTGGACGCGGTCAGGATGCGGCTGGACGGCTTCATCAAGGACAGGCCGGAATTCTCGGTTCGGCAGATATACAAGAAACCCGGCGTGTCCATGCACCGGGACGTCCGGGCTGCTGTGGAAAAGGCCATCGCCATGGAGGGGTGCTCGTTCATGCGCCTGCCCAGCGGCGCCGGTCACGACGCCCACACGTTCGGCCATCATGTGCCCACGGGTATGATATTCATCCCGTGCCGCAACGGCGTCAGCCACAATCCCGACGAATGGGCCGACAGGGAGCAGGCGGCCCTCGGCGCGCAGATTCTTTTGAATACGCTCCTCGTCCTTGCGGGCAAGGCGTAGCGAAGACGCCCACGGCGGTCGCCGCCGGGAGCAACCGGAGGTCATCATGAACGTCACCCCACGCGCCGGGAAGGCCCGGGACATAATCGGCCTGCTTGCCCTCGGGCAGACGCCCAGGCCGGATCTGACGGCATCCGTGCAAGGGATGCTGCCCGACGCGGATCTCCGCGTCCGGGGCGCCCTTGACGGGATGCCGGAGGCGGAAATCCGGCGTCTCGCCGGGCAGGGCGCGGAATATCCCCTGATGGTGCTGCTTGCGGACCGTTCCAGCCTGGAAGTGGACATGCAAACGCTCTTTCCCCTGCTTAAGCAACGGGCGGAGGCCTTGCGCGACGAAGGGGCGCGCCGCGTCGTTCTGATGTGCAGCGGGGGGTTCCCGGAATTCGGCGCGCGCCTTCCGGTGCTCCGTCCCGTGTCCCTGTTGCTGGCCTTTGCCGGGATAGCCGTGCCGGGAAAACGGGTGGGCATCATCAATCCCATCGCGTCGCAGCAGGAGCCAGCCGCCGCGTACTGGAAGGCGCGTGGATTCGACATTTGTTCCGCCCATGCCTCGCCTTTTGCGCCGGAAGCGGTTTGCGGCGCGGCGAAGGAACTTGTGTCGCGCGGTGCCGAAGCCCTTGTGCTGGATTGCATGAGTTTTTCGGAAGAGGTCGGCGCCGTGGTGCGGGAAGCGGCGGATGTGCCCGTGCTCGTGCCCATGCGGATGATCCGGGCGTTCTTCCAGGCGGTGTTGTAACCGGGTGCTCCCGCCGACAGGGGGAGATCATCGTAGGATTGTGGAGACTGTTCCCGGTTCATGCAAGAGGTAGGAACCGACCGCCGGGTACTTGGTCGTACGGAAACGGTTTCGCTTCAAAAACGCGTGACGGGCCGCGGGATCCGCGGCCCGTCACGCCTGATGCGGACGGCCGGGCTAACCGTCCACGTCGATCCAGTTGAGCGCTCTGTTCACTGCCTTTTTCCATCCGTTGTACCGCGCCGCCTGCTTTTGCTTGTCCGGGGAGGGATCGAATATCCGGTCGATCGCCATCCGTTCCTTCACCTCGTCAAGCCCTTTCCAGAACCCGACGGCCATGCCGGCCAGGAACGCCGCGCCCAGGGCCGTGACCTCCAGGACCTTGGGCCGCTCGACCGTGACGCCCAGGATGTCGGCCTGGAACTGCATGAGAAAGTTGTTGGCGGAGGCGCCGCCGTCCACCCGCAGCGACTGGAGCGTTATGCCGGAATCGGCCTGCATGGCCTCCAGGACGTCCTTGGTCTGGTACGCGATGGATTCCAGGGTGGCCCGGATGATGTTGTTCGCGCTTGTTCCTCGGGATATGCCGACGATGGCTCCCCGGGCGTAGGGATCCCAGTAGGGCGCGCCGAGGCCGGTGAACGCGGGGATGACGTATACGCCGTTGGAAGTTTCCGCTTTACTGGCGAAATACTCGGTATCAAAGGAATCAGAGACGAGTTTGAGTTCGTCCCGCAACCACTGGATGGCGGACCCGGCCACGAAGATGGAACCTTCGAGGGCGTAACAGACGTCGCCCCTGGGACCGCAGGCCAGGGTCGTGATCAAGCCGTTCCGTGAAACGACGGCGTTCCTGCCGGTGTTGAGCAGCAGGAAACATCCCGTGCCGTAGGTGTTTTTCGCCATGCCGTTTTCAACGCACAGTTGGCCGAAGAGCGCGGCCTGCTGGTCGCCGGCGATGCCCGCGATGGGGATCCTGGTGCCGCCCTTGCCCCCGATGTTGGTCTGGCCGTATACCTCGGACGACGATTTGACTTCCGGCAGCATGGAGCGGGGAATGCCCAGTTTCTTGAGAATGACATCGTCCCATTCCAGTTTGTGGATGTTGAAGAGCAGCGTACGCGACGCGTTGGTGTAATCCGTGATGTGCACCCGGCCCTGGGTCATGTTCCAGATAAGCCAGGTGTCGATGGTCCCGAACCGCAGTTCGCCCTTTTCCGCCTTGGCGCGGGCGCCTTCGACGTTATCCAGGATCCACTTGATCTTGGTCCCGGAAAAGTAGGGGTCGAGCAACAGGCCGGTATTTTCCCGGACATACCGTTCAAATTCCTTGTCCTTCTTCAACTCTTCGCAAATGGCGGCCGTGCGGCGGCACTGCCAGACGATGGCGTTGTAAACGGGCCTGCCGGAATCCGCTTCCCAGACCACCGTGGTTTCACGCTGGTTGGTAATGCCGATGCCCGCGACCTGGTCCGAGGTTATCCCCACTTCGGCCAGCGCTTCCGTCATGGTGGCGCTCTGCGTCGCCCAGATCTGCATGGGGTTATGCTCCACCCAGCCGGACTGGGGGAATATCTGCGGAAATTCCCGTTGCGACACGGCCACGATGGACGCGTCATGGTCAAGAACCACGGTGCGGGAACTGGTGGTGCCCTGGTCAAGGGCGACGATGTATTGTTTTTTGTCCATGCGATCTCCTTGGTATGCTATACCGTATGCTTAATGCAGCTTGCAGGCCAGGCCGCTTTCGATGATCCTCTTGTAGAGGAAGGCCCCGAGGCAGGCGCCGATCGCGGGTACCAAGAGCGGCACAAGGAAGTAGGGAATCGAGATGTTCTGGTTCAACGGGTACCCCGTCATGACGTCCGGCCCCCATCCCGCGATATAGGCGAACAGGCGCGGGCCGAAATCGCGGGCCGCGTTCATGGCGAACCCGGTCAGAGGCCCGAACGTCGCGCCGAGAAGCGCCACCAGGAGGCCGATGAGAAGGGGAGCCAGCGGGCCCCTGGGTATGCCGTTGCCGTCGTCCGTCAAGGCCATGATAAGAGCCATGAGCACTGCCGTGATGATCAGTTCGGTCATCGCCGCCTGGAACAGGGAGATGTCCGGGTGCGGGAAGGTGCAGAACACCCCGGCCAGGCTCAGCCTGGCCGCCGCGTCGCCGCCCGCTTTGGCGAGCGCGATGTCGAAAAGATTTTGGTACAGGAAGTAGACGAGGGCCGCGGCGCAGAAGGTGGCCAGCATCTGCGCGATGATGAAGGGAATGATCTTCCGCTTCGGAAAGCAGGCGAAAAAAGCCAGCGCGATGGTGACGGAGGGGTTCAGGTGCGCGCCGGACACGCCGGAGGCAAGATACGCGCCCATGGCGACGGCCAGGCCCCAGACGATGCTGACCTCCCACTGGCCGAAGGACGCCCCGGCCAGCTTGAGCCCGGCGACGCACCCCATGCCGCAAAAAAGGAAGACAAAGGTGCCGAAGAATTCAGCCATGTATTCGCCGCAATCGGAATTTCGAATGAACGTCATGATAGTCCCCTATACGCCGGTCAATACCCGGAAAATTTGTCGGCATGATAGAGCCGGGGTTATTATAAAGTCAATTATCAACAATACGTTATTTATGATTCTATTTTAAAAAAAGATTGGCGCGGTGAGAAATCCTGTCAATCCACGCCTTTCTCATTCCTGGCCCGTCCTGATCCTGCTACGCTTGGGAAAACGCTGAACGGAGAGGTTGCCCATGTCGCAGATGACGTTTGTCCCTTACGGGGTGGATTCGCCGGCCGGTGAGTACCGCTGTGTGGATTGCGGGTTTGAATTGACGTTGGATGTGAGCGCGGCGTTGCCGCCCTGTCCGCAAAGAGATACCGAACCGCACCAAAAATTGGGGTGGGAGGTGAAAAGCGGGTGCGCCGCCGTACCGGCGTCCGATTGCCGGAAGTAACCGGGAACGGCTGTGAGCGGTTGCGAGGCGTTTGAATACGAAAAGCCGGAGGGGTACCCCTCCGGCTTTTCGCTGTCGGCTGTCTCTCTTACTTATAACCTGAAGGACCGCAGGCGGCGTTTAAACTTTCCATAGTCTTTTTTGGCCCGCCGCACCTCTCTCTCCCATTTTTCCCTTTTATCGTCCGGGAGGGTTGTTCGTTCAACCTTGCCTCTCCCGCACCTGTTTGCCTTCGTCCGTTATCTGGTGCCTCCCGCCGGGCGCATCGCCCGCCACCGCCGGTGCGGCCGTGCTGAAAAAACAAATTCCCGCCAGTATGGCAAAGACGCACAGAGTGCGACTGGTGCTTCGATTCATATAATAGTACCTCTCGTGGATTCTCGGCAAACCCGCGGCTTGACCGGACGGGTACGAAAAACCATTTCGTATGAGAGTACAATCCGTTTCGAAAATAAGTCGATCCGCATAACAAAAGCGCGGCCCGGTTTTGCCGCCGGAGCCGCGCGCCGAGTAGCCTTTTCGGAAGAACGATTGACGGCGTGAAACGCGGGGGGAGGGGGCGCAAGCGGGAACAGCCGAAAGCCGGGGAAACGCCATCCTGTCCCGGTCAATCGGTTCCGCGCGGGCTGACTTTGTATTTCTCCACCGCCTTGACGAAGGCGTCGCGGAAGGCGATCGCGAACTTGGGAAGAAAGGCGTGCCTGTGCGTGATCAACTCCAGGCGGACCGTCTGGCTGAGATATCTGAGCGGGAACACGTTGAGGCGGTGCCCGGCCGGATGCGAGGCGTTCCACTCGTCCACGTATCCCAGCATCATCCGGGGACAGATGCTGGCCCCCAGATCCTGGGCGCACAGGCTGACGTGCAGGTTGTGATCCCGGACCGTCACGGCCTGCCGCAAGTGTATGTTCCGCGAAACCAGGAAGGCGGATACGATGACCTGCGTCCGGCTGATCGGGTGCGTGAAGATGAACGGGACGGCGGTGAAATCCGCAAGATCGGCTCCCTCGGTCCGCAGGGTTCGGTTCCGCTTGTACTCCGGCCCCAGGTATTCCGCGAGAAGATGGTCGGAGACCACCAGGTAAAGGGATTCGTCCATGAGGTGCCAGTAATTGAAATCCATATGCCGTTCCGCGTTGATGCCGAGAAACATGTCGATCTCGCCGTCGAGGAGCATTCTCTCGAACTGCTTTGTTTCGCCGTATTCGATGTTTACCCGTACCTTGGGGAACTGGGGCACGAACGCGGCCAGGATTTCCGGCATGATGACCCTGGAACGCCCGGCGTGGATGCCGACGTTCAATTCCCCCATCTCGCCGTTCGCAATGGCGCGCAGTTCCGTCTCCAGGCTGTTTTCAATAACCGAGATTTCTTTGGTGGTTTTTAAAAGGGCCTTGCCGGCCGCGGTGAGCGCGAGTTTCTGCTTGCGGTGGAACAGGAGCGCACTGTACTGTTTCTCGAGCCGCTTGATGTGGCCGCTGACGCACTGTTGCGTCAGGAAAAGCTTTTTCGCGCTCGCCGTTATGTTGAGCGTTTCCGCGACGATGGTAAAACATCGAAGGCTGCTGTTCACGGTTTCACCCTCCGTTGCCACTCTATCGGGAGCGCATTCCAACCACAACCTATTCCTTGTGGATTTTTCCAATTCTATCTGTTTTACGGGATATAACGCCACGTGATATCGTTTTCCAAACTGGCCTATTTTCGGGTGTCGACGCCCGGGCCTCAGAACTATCGGAAACGGGAGCGCGGAAAATGGTTGACGAAAGCAAGATGTATTTTAAAAAGCACCGCAGCGGGCAGCTGACGAACGGCATCGAACGTTCCGCGCACCGGGCTTTACTCTACAGCATGGGGCTGGAGGGCGATGACTTCAAAAAGCCGATGATCGCCATTGTTAACTCGTTCACGGAAATGGTCCCGGGCCATATCCATCTCCGGGAACTGGCGGATTTCGTCAAGCAGGGCGTTGTCGAGGCGGGGGGGCTGCCGCGGGAATTCAATACCATCGCCCTGTGCGACGGCCTTTGCCAGGGACATAAGGGGATGAGTTACCCTCTGCCCAGCAGGGAGGTTATCGCGGACTCCATCGAAATGATGGTGGAAGCCCACCAGTTCGATGCAATGGTCATGATGCCGGGATGCGACAAGATCGTTCCCGGGATGCTCATGGCTGCGGCCCGCCTGGATATTCCGGCGATTTTCGTTCCCGGCGGGCCGATGCTGCCCGGACGGTACAAGGACCTTGACGTGCTGACCCTGACCGACATGCGCGAGCTGATCGGCCGGACTCAGACCGGCAAACTGACGGTGGACGAGCTTATGGAAGCGGAACGCGAAGCGCTCCCGGGATACGGTACCTGCTCGATGCTCGGGACCGCGAATACCATGAGCTGCATGACGGAAATACTCGGCATGGCGTTGCCGGGGTGCGGGCTCGCCCACGCGGTTTCGGCCAAGAAACGCCGGCTGGCGAAACAATCCGGCAAGCGGATCGTGGCCATGCTCGAAGAAGGCCTCACGGCCCGCAAAATCCTGACACGGGCCGCCCTGCGCAACGGCGTCATGGCCGGGATGGCGATGGGCGCCTCCACCAACAGCGCGCTGCACCTTCCGGCCATCGCCCATGAAGCGGGTGTGGAACTCTCTCTGCGGGACTTTGACGAACTGAGCAGAAAGGTTCCCTATATCTGCAACATAAAGCCGTCAGGAAAGTATCCGCTCATCGCCCTTGAGGAAGCTGGCGGCATCCCCGCGGTGCTGAAAGCCATTGAAGGAAAGCTTGAAAACGGGCACATGACGGTTACCGGGAAAACGATGGCGGAAAATCTTTCGTCCGTGGCTCTCGTCGAGAACGACATCGTCTACCCCGTAACGAGCCCGAAAAACGAGGAAGGCGGCCTCGCGGTCCTGTACGGCAACCTGGCGCCGGACGGCGCGGTCGTCAAAAAATCAGGCGTGAAACCGTCGATGTACTATTTCGAAGGGCGCGCGAGGATATTCCACTCCATGGAAGACGCCAGCGCGGCCGTGTCCGGCGACCGCATCAAGCAGGGCGACGTGCTCGTGATCCGGTACGAAGGGCCCAAGGGCGGTCCGGGTATGCGCGAAATGCACATGACAACCTCGCTCATCGTCGGGCGCGGAATGGACGAGAGTTGCGCGCTGATTACGGACGGAAGGTTCTCCGGCTCCACGCGGGGGCCCTGCATCGGGCATGTATCGCCTGAAGCGGCGGCCGGCGGTCCCATAGCCGCGGTCGAGGAGGGCGATACGATCGTCATCGACATCCCGAACCGGCGCCTGGAACTCCGCGTGCCGCAGGAAGAGATAGAGCGCCGCCTGGCCAACGTGCAACACGTCGTCAAGGAGCGGACGCCCGCGCTCGGGCGGTATGCCGCCCTGGTCAGTTCCGCGGACAAGGGCGCCGTTCTTCTGTGCCCGGATGAGAAGAAGGCCGGGTGAGGGAACGGGAAGCGGCAATCGAAAGGGTATCGGAAAGTGCCCGTTTGAGCCGAACGGGAAAAAGAAAGAATCATTGTTTTGTCCAAGAAACGAAAGGGGTCCCGCATGAATTGGAAAAGTTTTTTCGTTGGAGCAACACTCTGTGTCACGGCGTTATTCTCCACCGCCTTCCAGGCGGCGGCGGCCGAAGTCGAATTGAAATTCTACTGGGTCACGTCCGATAACCCGGATGATCCGTACGCCATCACCGGCCATACGTTCAAGGAAATCGTCGAGAAAAAGACCGGCGGCCGCGTCCTTGTCCACCTTTTCCCCAACGGCGTTCTGGGCAACGAACGCGATGCCTTCGAAGGCCTCACGATGGGCACGATCGACATGGGCGTTTTCGTTAACGCGGCCGTGGGCGGTTTTGTCAAGGAATTCCAGGTCCTGGATCTCCCCTTCGTCTTCACGGGGAACGAACAGGTTGACACGGTGCTCGACGGGCCGTTCGGCAAGGAATTGCTCAAGCGCCTGGAACGCGCCAACGTCGTCGGTTTCGGCTTTGCCGAAGGCGGCTTCCGCGAGATCATCAACAAGGTGCATCCGATCAACGTCCCCGACGATATGAAGGGCGTCAAGTTCCGCGTCATGGAGAACCCGATCTACGTCGGCATGTTCAAGTACCTGGGCAGCAACCCGACCC
>JAJBSY010000046.1 GCA_020861205.1 Deltaproteobacteria bacterium
GCTGATGATTGTCGGCCCTTCATCGAGACGGACGGCGATGACGTTATACGGAGCGGGATACTGGGGCAGGTACTCTTTGTGGAATATCACCCACGAGAGGATCTCTCCTTCCCCACCGACGGGCTTCCATTCGTACTTGGAGGAAAGGCACGCCGGGCAGGCCGGTCCCGGAGGATACCGCCAAACGCCGCAATCCGAGCAGCATTGCAGGTACAGTCGGCCTGTCAGTTTGAGGTAGTCCCAGAAAAATTGGTCGTACAGGGCAAGGATACGCGGGGGGGTGGCCGTCACTTGCATGGCTTTCATATTATACTCCATAAATGATGGACGTGGCATTCCCGGCGATGTCCGACGTATAGTGAACGCGTCGGCAATCCCGGATCTGGCGCGCGCCGCACTCGCCGCGCAACTGTCTGACGCATTCTATCTGGTGGTTCCAGCCCTGCATGTAACTTTCGGACAGATGGCCGCCGCTGGTGTTGACCGGCAGCTTGCCGGCGAGCCCGATACCTTCTTCCCGCATGAAGCGGCCGGCTTCGCCGACCTTGCAGTAGCCGTAGCCTTCGAGCGCGAGGGGAACGTGGACGGAAAAACTGTCATATACTTGCAGGATATCGATATCCTTCGGATCCAGGCCGGAAATGCCGAATACCTGCTCCGCGGAGGCTTGTTGCGCGGACCGGTAGAAATCCGTCAGGCGGGGTTCCAGGCTCGTGGCTCCCTTGTTGCTGTCATAACGGCTTAATGCTTCGATGAATACCGGCCTGGATGATAGTTTTTTTGCCAGCTCCGCTTCGGCGATGATGAGCGAAACGCCGCCGTCATTGATAAGACAGTAATCGAAAAGGCGCAGGGGCTCGGTTATATAAGAGGCGGCCATATACTCGTCGATGGTGATGCGTTTACGCTGGATTGCGTTGGGGTTGACCGACGCGCCCTCGCGCTGGGCGACGGCCACGTGCCCGAGATCCCGCTCGCTGACGCCAAGCAACTCGCCATATCGGCGGAACATCATCGCATAGAGCGCCCCTTGCGACGTCATCCCCCAGGGGGAATGATAGATGTAGGAAAGATACTCGTTGCCCCCCATGGCTTGCGGTCCGCCGTATTGCGTCTTGGCCGAGCGCTGGTCGTTGCCGTAGACCAGGGCGACCACGTCCGCTTGCCCGCTTTCAATAGCCATGCACGCTTGAAAAACCGACATGACGGCGTCGGATTGATCGCCCCAGCGCGCGTCCATGCCCAGAATTTCGGCCATCCGTTCATACGCGGTCGTCGGGCCGACGATCAGGCCGTTAATTTGGTCGCGTGTCAGGGCGGCGTCCGCGAGTGCGTTGCGGAATGCGGCCACGGCGTAGCCGTAGCTGTCGTCCGGACGCTCGCCCGCGCGCACGCGCGTCCAATCGCCGACCCAATCGGTGTGTCCGACGCCGATAACGGCGGCGATGCGTTTCATTGATTTCATTTGAATACTCCGGCTGTTTCGAGTTGGTCCAAGGTGTCGGGCTTCAGGCCGAGCAGCATGGACAGGACCTCCCGGGTATGCTCGCCCAGGAGAGGAGGCCGAACGAGCTCGATCCGCTCGCCGTCGACACGGTATGGCGGGGAGGCGTAAAGGCTGCGGCCCAGCTCGGGATGGTCGACGCGTTGCCAGTATGCACGCGCGGCGAGTTGGGCGTCTTTTTCGATCAGGTAACGCGCGTTGGCGACGCCGGCGGCGGGAATTCCGGCTTGCCGCAACATGGCGGCAACCTCGTCGGCCGGGCGATCCCCGGTCCAGGCGGATACGATTGCGTCAAGAGCGGTGCGGTTGGCGATTCGAGCCGGGGCGGTCGCGTAATCGGGCGAGGCGGCGAGCGACGGCTGACCCAGGAGGTCGGCCATGGCGCGCCACGCCGTATCCGAATCGACGGTAATCGCGCACCAGGAATCCTCGCCCTTGCACCGGTAGATACCATGGGGAGCCATTTCTTGGGAAGTGTTGGAGCCTTGCGGCGGGTTTTCACCGGTCATGGCCTGGTATGTGAAGGCGGTACCGATGAAGTTGATCGTGGATTCGACCTGCGCAAGGTCTATTTTCATGCCTTTTCCCGTCAACCGTTTGTACCGCAGAGCGGCGAGCACGGCGAAGGCGGCGTGGTACGGGTTGGCGGCGTGATCCGGATAGTGGGTGCCGGGTCCGACGGGATCATCGGGACCGTAGGCCGTGGACCACATAAGGCCGGAGACCGCGCTTATGGTCATGCCAACGCCGAGCATACCGGCGCGGGGACCGTCCTCGCCGTACATCGGCATGGACAAATAGATAATGTCGGGTTTGACGGCTCGAACCGCCTCGTATCCGAGGCCAAGGCGATCCATGGCGCCGGGCCCGTAGTTGTTCGAAATGACGTCGGATTGCCGGATGATATCAAAGACGAGGGCGCGGCCGGCTTCGGTCTTGAGGTCCAGGACGACGCTTTTTTTCCTGGTATTGCGGGAGGCGAAATAGCCGCTCCGGTTAACCCCGTATACGCGGTCTTTAAAAGGACCGCCGGTGCGTACGGAATCGAGCCGAACGGAACTTTCGATCTTCACGACATCGGCGCCGAAATCGGAAAAGATCTTGGTGCCGAAAGGGCCCGCTCCCGCCCACGTGAGGTCCGCGAAGCGCACTCCTTTCAAAAAATCAGGTTTCATATACACTCCTTCACCATGGCGTTGTGCTCGCCCAACGACGGCGCGCGGCCGGTAGCCCAGACCTGCGGCGTCAGCTTGTAGGGCGCTCCGGGAAAACGTATTCTTCTTCCGTCTTCCATCTCCACGTGCGTGAAAAAATCGCGATACGCGAGCTGGGGATCCGCGATGACGTCGCTGACACGGTTCACCGGACCCATGACGATGCGGCGCGCTATCGCCTGGCGCGTCAGCTCTTCCTTATCGAATTGGGTCGAAAAAGAGGTGAACACTTCACGGAATTCCGCGTGCGCCTCGTTTGTCGTCCGCCATTCCCTGTCCAGCCATCGGTCCTGCGAAAAAAAGGTTCCTGCGGGATGGCCGATTTCGATCATCCAGGCTACCAGTGAATTCCATGAATTGCCGACGCGGGTCGGCGAGGAAAGAAAAACGAAACCATCCCGGCAGGGGAAAATATCCTCGGCCGCGTCGCGCGTTCCCTCGCCCCCACGGATCGAAACGCGCTCCTCGAGATCCCAGACCTGGACCGCGTTCTGCAATGAATGCGCGATGCATTCCTGTACCGAGACGTCTATCAGATGGCCTTGCCCGCTCGCTTCCAGGTGGTTGAGCGCGATAGCCGTTACGGTAGCCGCGTATATCGAGCCGAGCATGGTTGCCTGTTGGAAAGGCAGGGCCAGGGGTTCGCGATCGATGCGCCCGGACATCCAGGCGATGCCTCCCGCGGCCTGAAGCACGAGGTCGGAAGCGGGCGCGTCGGCAAGCGGTCCGGTCACGCCGTATGGAGAAATGACAGTGATCACGGCATGGGGCGCGTCGGAACGAAGCTGAGCCAGCCTGTCGTAAAGCGGCCCGTCGCGTTCCAGGAAAATAACCCGCGCGCTGGCGACCAATGCGGCAAGGGGCTCTTCAGTATGCGGGTCGGAAAAATCGAAAGTGACGCTTTTTTTGTTGGCATTAAAAAAAGCGGCCCGTGCCTGCCATTCGGGTGACAGGGTACGGTTCGGGCGACCCCCTGAAGGCTCGATCCGTATCACCTCGGCTCCCAGATCGGCAAAGAGCCTTCCCGCGTACAGGCCATAGCGCCACGTCAGGTCGAGAATGCGGATTCCCCCGTAGGGAGAGGTCTGTATTGTTTCCTTATCATTTGCCATACTGTTACTCCTTTACGGAAGTACTGTGATCTATTCGTGTTACCCGGGTATGGTTAGAAATATACCTATCGCTTAACATACTGAAAAATGATATTTTATTTTAAAAAACCATAAATAAATTTTATATGAGTGTTGCAAGGACTTCCAAACATTCCGGAGTCGGAAGCCGTCAACGGCTTCACCAGTGTTGACTCGGGCCGGCGTGGCCGTTACGGGAAGGCTGAGGCGAGCGTCGGGCGGGGTCGGGCTGGCATTGAGAGGCGCGGCGTGAAACTTTCCAGGCTTGTGCCGGAAGGGGGGATACTTCCTGAGGTTGTTCGTAACCCTGCGTACCTTTTTGACGAATTTTTGACCGGTCACAAAAAAGTCCCGGCAGCCTTACAGAGCTACCGGGGCCTGGGTGTTTTTCTCTGCCAGTGTACGGCAATGTGACTGGATTCCGTCCTTCGTGAAAAGGGCGATTCCTCCGACGTCAAGACTCAAAGCGGCGGCCCTCGGTGTCATACCAGAGGGCCGCTTTCTTCATGAGGGCTATGAATATGGATGACTTCATTCTCGAGTTAAATCGAGTATTTCTGGCGGCTGGCTGCACAACCCAGGTACAATTGGCGACTTTCTGGGCATACGCCAGTCTTCAATATCCGATGCCAAGCGCCGAAAGAGCATCCCGGCTGAATGGCTGCTTAAGTTACTGCGACACGATCAAAGCAACCCGGATTGGATATTAACCGGACAGGGGGCACGCTACCTACGGCCTGCTGATGAAAATAAAAGAAAAGTCATCCGAGTGGTTGAAGTTAGGCTGCCAGAGGATGCTCGGCCCAGGAATTTTGGTGAACGAGTTGGTGCGTAGGGCTTTGCTTGAACCTGCATTCACTTTTTCCTCTTCATAATGGTTTCAGGAGCAAAGGCTTCACAGAACGTACGGCATCCTATTTTAAAAAGGTAAGCCGTAACGTAAACGACCAATGCCTTTGAGCCGAGTTGGAAATTCGCAAAGGCTCCGGCAACCGCTATGGGTAAAAGTTTTTTGTCGTAAAGCAGTGCTAAGCCGCCTGACCATGCTTTGTATAATTCATCATTTTGGTCGCACAGAGTTATCCACAGAACTCTTTTGAAGGCAGATAAAGCTTTTCTGCCTATTGAACTTTCGGGAACTGCGACATTAGGCGGTGGAAGTTGCAATATTTCTTGACGCGGTATCTGTAGAAGCGTTGAATTTCTAAAGTCATTAAAAAGATCTATCGAGGCATCTGGAAGAGAATTCCCTATGCGGGCAAGAATTTGGGCCTCTCCCTCATTGCTGACTAAAATGCTAACTGCTTCTTTCTGTATTGTATCTATATCAAATGTTTCATTGAGTCCTTCCGCCTTCGCACCCGCTAAAATTGCTTCCTCTTCTAATCGAAGGACTATGGCCTCATAAAATTCTTTCCGATTTTTTTCACTTTGAATATTTCTTATATTTTTGATGGCTAACCGGATGTTATCTTTTGATTTAGCATATTCCGCTGACCTTATATATGCAACAGCTAGAAGGGAATAGGCTTCAATCCTAATTCGCGTTGTTTCGCTAGAAGATTTGACTACATGCTCTAAATGTCGAATTGCAAATGGTATGTCACCACATTCAATCGCAGTTTCTGACAACACGTTAAGAGACGAGAGCCATCGCGCATTTTGATTGGTCGCCTTTGCTAGCTCACGGATATCATACGCAAAGGCTTTTGCAGAAGCCAAGTCCCTGTCAGTACAGGCTTGATGTAATCCCAGAGTTAGTCTTTTGAAACGCTCCTTCTGGGCCACGGTAAGAGTTTGTTTCATCGCTAAATAATACCAATTGAAAATCTATATGCCAAGCTCTATGAGCGTCTCGTTCGCCTATCGGACGCCGCATGGCGAAACGCCTTGAACGGTACGGCGTCTTCAAGCGCGGTAGCTTCGCGACATGCCACATTCGCTGGCAAGAACGTTCTAACGGTCATTGGGGAGAAAACCGGGCGCGAACTCGGGGTTCCCCTGCATCATGCAGGACGAAGCCCCGATGCCGCGCAAGACGCTGGTTTCCTCCCGCTCTTTCGGCCGCCATTACTAAATATACTTTCAAGAATATTGAGCCCATCTCGTCTTTTTTTTTAGAATTCTGGCAGCGTTAGACATTATTTCCCCTAACAATTTTCATAATGGCACGAAAACCTATTTGGAAATTGACTTTCCGGTCCTCAATAGAGCGTATCACATAGAAATATTTTGATTGAGTTTCTTTTACCGTGTTAGCCACGTGTTAGCCAGACGCAAAAAAGCGGTTATGACTTTCATCATAACCGCTTGATTTTCCTGGCTCCCCGGGACGGGGTTGAACCGCCGACCTAGTGATTAACAGTCACCCGCTCTGCCGATTGAGCTACCGGGGAATATCGCGCCGTTGAACGACGCGTGGGAGTATGTACGTCAATTTCAAAACGGCGTCAACCGCCTTCGCGCGGCCGGCTCGAATTTCCTCCGGGGCTCCCGGACGCCGTCATTTTTAAAGCTTCAACGCGCCCCAAACATTCCCGACGATTTCTTCCGAGGGGGTAAGGGTTCTGTGCCCCGGCTTCCAGCGGGCCGGGCAGGCCTGTTCCGGATTTTTGGCCAGATGCACGTTGGCTTCCAGTTTGCGCACCAGTTCCTCGGCGTTTCGGCCGCCAGTGTAAAAGTTGACGTCCGTGCTCACCAGCATCCCTTCCGGGTTGATGATGAAGGTTCCGCGGTAGGCGGATCCGGCGGCGTCGTCATAGACGCCGAAGTAGCGGGAGATGCAGCCGGTTCCGTCGGCGGCCATCTGGAATTTGACGTCTTCCAGAAGCTTTTCGCTTCTGTGCCAAGCCATGTGCGCGTATTTGGTATCCGTTGAAACGGAAATCACTTCCACGCCCAGGGATGCGAGTTTCTTGTGCTGTTCGGCGATATCCGCCAGTTCCGTCGGGCAAACGAACGTAAAGTCGGCGGGATAAAAGAAAAAAACCACCCATTTCCCTTTGAGCAGGTATTCGTTGAGGGAGTGCTCTTCAAATCCGCCCTGTTCGGGATTGAATGTTTCAAACGTGAAGTCATCCACTTTCCGTCCGAGGGACACCTTGCCCGAAAGATTGGGGCACATATCCATATCCATAGAAAAACCTCCGTGTTCGCATTAATTGATATTGATATTTATTTTCAATATAGCAAATTTGCGGCGTGTCAACATTTCTTCGAGAATAATCCAGCATTATGCAAATCCAATGATTATCAGGCGTCGCGCTCGCTTGAGGATTGGGGGGAGTCATACGGTTCGCGATTCGTCGCTTGCCGCGTGACAAATTTTCACAGCCTGATCCGGTGAACAGAGAGAAGAATTTCGGATAGAAACTTTAAGGATACATGCAGCAAAAGCCGTTCAGGATCGTAATAATAGCGCAGCAATAACGAGATGCGCTACCGTTGTGCCATGTGATGGGGATGGGATCTGCGGTGTGTGGGTCACCCTGCAGTCTGTGCCCAAAGAGTTTGCGATGTCCATGATGCGAATTCGCGGGAGCAATGCTTCGGGGGGATTGCTCCCGCCCCCGCGACGGCGGGTGCTAATACCCGCCGTCGCCTTGGTTAAGAAAGGGCGGTTCGGTCATCTGCCGAATGAGCTCGGATGGGCGCTTGGATTGAGCGTTGCGGCCCCAAATTTGGGCGATACGCGAAAAGGCCGGCGTTCGCCGTCGTTGGAAAGGAAATAGAATTAGTGCTTGCCATCAGATGGCTGATGGTTTAAAGCTGGGGTAATAGTTTTTGCAGGAGCGGTTTCCGTGCCTCAAGGTTTACTCGCCATAGAACACGCGTTCGCGTTTGACGGTCAAACGGCTGCCGCCGTTTCTCTTGTCGCGCGTGCCATAGTCGTCGTAGTAGTAAACCGGCCTTTCCGGGGAGGCGAGGGTAACCTTTAACGTAGATTAAGGTAGTTACACTCCTGCTGAAAAAGCGGCCTCCCCAGGGAGGCCGCTTTTTTTGCGGCCCACGGCGGATGCGTCCCGCAGGCGTGAACTCTTCGCGGACATTTTAACAGGGAAAGGATTGCACCATGTTGTTCACAGACAAACTCCGTTCAGCGACTCACGAGGAACTTTGCCGCGACTTTTCTATCGCCGTGATGCCCGACTTCAACTTCGCTTTCGACGTTGTCGACCGCAAGGCGTTCCTGACGCCGGACGCCGTTTGTGTACGTCATATTGACGACTCCTTTGCCCGCCGGGATTTCACGTACAGGGATATGGCCAGGGCTTCCAGCCGGGTGGCGAACGCCCTGAAGGAAATCGGCCTCAGGAAAGGCGACAGGGTGATCCTGATGCTGCACCGGCGCATCGAATGGTGGCAGACCATGTTGGGGCTGCACAAGCTGGGCGCGGTCGCCATCCCTTGCCCGGCGCAGCTCAAGCCCAGGGATATCGCGTTCCGGTGCCGCAGCGCCAAGGCCCGGGCGATCATCGCGGATTACGAGCTCGCCGGCGGGGTGGAAGCGATTCGGGAAACCCTGCCGGAATTGGAGTTCTGCATCCAGGTCGGGCCGGAAGGGCCGCGTCCGGAAAAGAACGCCGCCCTGCCTACGGATCAGTGGCTCGACTTCGCAATCATTACGGAAAAGGCCTCTCCCGCCTTTCCCAGGCCGCTTTCCGATGAAGAACTCGCCTGCGGCAAGGATCCCCTCCTGATATTCTTTTCCTCGGGAACCACCGGGATGCCCAAGATGCTCCTGCATAACCACGAATACCCGCTCGGGCATTATTTTACCGCCGCCTACTGGCATAACCTGGAACCCGGCGACCTGCACATGGCCGTCGCGGACACGGGGTGGGCCAAGGCCGCCTGGGGCAAATTTTACGGGCAATGGATGGCGGGCGCGACCACGCTCGTGTATGACTTTCGCGGCAAGTTCAATCCCGCCAATTTGCTCCGCGTCGTCACCGAGCAGGGCGTGAACAGCTTCTGCGCTCCTCCCACGATATACCGCCACCTGATCCAGGAAGATCTCGCCCGGTACGACTTCTCGCACCTGCGCCATTGCGCCGCCGCCGGCGAACCGCTTAACGAAAGCGTTATCCGGGCCTGGGAGAAAGCCACCGGCCTCCGGATCCACGAAGGATTCGGGCAGTCGGAAACATCCCTGATGATCGCCGCCCTGCCCAACATGAAATTTAAACCCGGTTCCATCGGCAAGCCCGTTCCCGGCTGGAACGTGGCGTTGCTGGATGACAATGGCGAGATCTGCCAGCCCGGCGAGGACGGGGAGATCTGCGTGCATATCGCGGACGGGCGCCCTTACGGCCTGTTCACCGGGTATCTCGACGAAGCGGGGCAGATCATTTCAGCCCGGCGTGGCGCGTGGTACCATACCGGCGACAAGGCCAGGATGGATGAGGATGGGTATTACTGGTTTCTCGGCAGGGTGGACGACCTGATCAAGACGTCCGGTTACCGGGTGGGCCCCTTCGAGGTGGAAAGCGCGCTCGTCTCCCACCCGGCCGTGCTTGAGGCGGCGGTGACCGGCGTGCCCGATCCCGTCCGGGGGCAGGCCATCAAGGCCAGTATCGTTTTGACCCGGGACTATACCCCGACCCGGGAACTTGCCCGGGAACTTCAGCGGTACGTCAAGGCCGTAACCGCGCCGTACAAGTATCCGCGCGTTGTGGAATTCGTGAAGGAGCTGCCCAAAACCTTCAGCGGGAAGATAAAACGGGCCGAAATACGGGACCGGGATTTGAAAATCGCGTGATGCGGAATAGGGAAGGGAGCTGCCGGGCAGCTCCTTTTTCAATCCTCGCGGAACCGACACCGTGTCGGTTCCGGCCCGAGCCGTGCTGCCGCCGACCGGCGGCCAAGAACCCGGTAAAGCGCGCGCCCGCAACCCGGCCGACGGCGGACGAACCGCCGGGATACCTTCCGGCACCCGGCGTCGTCAGAAAACGGATGCGAATAACTACGCCGTCATCGGTACGAGTTTGACGTCGATGTTGCCCCGCGTGGCATTGGAATAGGGGCATGTCTGTTGCGCCATCTCCAGAAGTTTTTCAGCCTGCCCCTTGTCCATGCCCGGCAATTTCACCGTGAGCGTGACCTGC
>JAJBSY010000202.1 GCA_020861205.1 Deltaproteobacteria bacterium
CCCCCCCGGCCACGATGATGGAACGCGTATCAGGAAGTTGTTCCAGAGCACGCGCGAATTTGAGCCGCAATGTTTCCGCGATGACCTCTTGGAGGGTCGCGCATAGATTCGCGACATCCCTGGACGGGGCCCCTTCTCGCGCCGCGGTTTCAAACTTTCCGGGATTGTTTTTTATAATCGTCGCGGCAGCGGTTTTCAGACCGCTGAAGCTAAAATTTACATTGTCATTATTCATGTACGGACAACGCAATAAACCCGGAACAAAAGCGCCCTGGCGGCCCAGATCGTCTATCAGGCGCCCCGCGGGATACGGCAGGCCGAGAAGTTTTCCAACCTTGTCAAACGCTTCGCCGGCGGCATCGTCGATTGTCCGTCCCAGGGATTCGAATTTTTGCGGCGAGTCGATCCGGTAGATATGGGTATGGCCGCCGGAAACCAGGAGCCCGAGTGCCGGGAAAAGAAGCGTATGTTCAATGCCCGCCGCAAGAAGGTGCGCGTGTAGGTGATTCACTCCAAGGACGGGCCTGGAAAGCCCGACGGCCAGACCTTTGGCAAAGGCGGCGCCGACCAGAAGGCTTCCTAGCAGCCCCGGGCCCCGGGCAAAGGCAATAATGTCTATATCCCCGGGATCAAAGTCTGTTTTTCGCCACAGTGCGTCGTACAGGGGCCCTATCAGCCGGCCGTGTTCCCGGGAAGCAAGTTCCGGCACCACACCGCCGAACAGGGCATGGATATCGGCTTGGCTGGCCATGACGGAAGCGGCCACCCTCCCCTCGTCAACAAGGGCCAGAGCGGTTTCGTCGCAGGAAGATTCGATACCGAGGCATATCATGAACGGAAAAGCGCCCTCCCGCTTTGGAAGATGGTTATTCTATCGATAGTAGCCGATAGCGGAAGCTACATCTTCTTTCGACCCGATGAAGAGCGGCACCCTCTCATGCAACGCTTGCGGCTCTATCTCGAGAATGCGCCGGCGCCCGTCGCTGGCCGCGCCGCCCGCCTGTTCGGCCACAAAAGCCAATGGTGAAGCTTCACACATCAGGCGCAGCTTTCCACGGGGTTTGTCCGGCTGCTTGTAATCCATGGGGTACATGAAAATACCGCCATAGAGCAGGGTCCGGTGGAAATCCGCTACCAGGGAGCCGACGTACCGAAGGGAATACGGAGCGCCCAAACCGTTATCCTTGCCTTTGAAGTAGCCGACCGCCTTCTGGGTCGATTCATCCCAGTAGTGATGGTTGCCTTCGTTAATGGAGTAGTATTTGCCCCGTTCCTTGATCCTCATGTTGGGATGGGACAGAAGAAACTCCCCGACAGTGGGATCAAGCGTGAACCCGTGCACGCCCAGTCCCGTGGTATACACCAGCATGGTCGACGGTCCGTAAAGAAAATATCCGGCCGCGACCTGTTCGACGCCCGGCTGCAAGATATCGTCGTACGACACATCCTGATCTGATGGGCTTTTCCGGCGCAGTATTGAGAAAATCGTACCGACATTTATGTTGACATCAATGTTGCTTGACCCGTCGAGCGGGTCGAAAATCAGTATATAATCGCCCCGCGTGAATTTCTGGGGAACGGGAATAAAGTCGGCATTTTCCTCGGAAGCCAGAGCGCACAGGGCTCCGCTCCGTTCCATGCGATGAATGAGGGCCCTGTTGGCGTAGTCATCCAGCTTCTGAACGGCTTCTCCTTGAACGTTCATCTCACCGGTTCCGCCGAGGATGTCGAGAAGACCCGCCTTGTTGACGCTGCGGTTGATGAGCTTGGCCGCAAGGATGAGATCGTTCAGCAAGTGGGTAAACGTACCCGTTGCCGCAGGAGATTTTTTCTGATGCAGAAGAAGATGTTCGGTTACCGTTATCTGGCGCATGCAAACCTCCTTACTCTGACAGTGGTGTGCCATCCTGCTCGGTTTTCTGCGGATCGGCCGGCTCCTGCAAGGGAGAGTTCCGCCCGTCAGGCGCGATTTCGGCCGGAGGCGTCCCCTGATCCGTTTCTTCCGGGACGCCTTGGTGTTCCGCCGGCCCCTGCAGCATGGAAAGGTCAATCGGCCCGATGGCAAGGGAATTGGCGACGGCGAGGCCCTGCATGTTTTCTTCCCGCAAGGGGAAATCACCTTGAATCCGTATAGCATAAATCAGGGGCAAATTGCCAACGTACCGGCAGATCCAGTAGAAAGCTCCCGCTTCGTTGCGTTCGACGCCGGAAATATCGTGTCTTACCCGCTCGCCCCAGTTCACTCCGGCCATGGGGGTCGCTTCGGCATCATACATTCCGGGCCAGAGAATGCCGTCCGGTCCGGCAATCATGATTTGGGCGGCATCGGCCGTCCGGGCGAGGAGCGTCCGGGGGTCGAAATGTACTGTGATAACGCCCCTGAAATCCGCCCCGACATACACGGGGTTGCCGACGTAAATTTCAGGCCCGAGAGGATCTTCCTGCACATAGGCCCGGAGGTCTTTGATTTGTTGCTTGGGATCAACTTCAAGAAGCGGGGATATATCAAAGGGTTTGGGAAATTCCGGCGGAATTTTGGCCCGGGCGATGCCGTCTTCGTCCGTCAGGGCAACCCCGGAGAGCCAGGGGAACCGCGAGGTCAGTGCGGACACCCAGGCGGCATCCGGGTTTTGGTCGCTGTTTTGCAGCGCGCGCTCCAATTCCTGGATATGCATGTCGAAGTCGGCGATGGCGGCACCCAACGCGGCCTGATAGTCCCGCACGTTGCCCTTGTCATCCAGGTTAAGGGTTGCGGGCGTGTTCAAGTATTCATAGTAGTAAGACCGGGTGCCCTTCCAGGCGTCTTTGACGGTCTGAGGGGTACGGCACCCGGCAAGCGACAAAACGCACGCGGCCACCAACCAAAAAAAATAGCGATGCACGGTAACTCCTGCGCAAAATCAACCGGCACACAAACAGACGCAACACTCCATGCGTCTATTTTTGTACCGGCCGTTATGGTTTATTGGAGGGATCTTGCCTCCAGACGCTGTGCGAGAATGGCCAACCAGTCCTTTTTCTCTTCTTTTGACGCCTGAACCTCGCCCTCTCCGCCTTGAGCCGTATTGCCGGACAAAGCGTCAATTCGGGTTTGCAGGTCTTTTTTCACCGCGTCGGAGTCCGCCGCGGCTAACAGTTCGTTGTAAATGTCCAGAGCACCCGCAAGGTCGCCCTGCTCGGCAAGCACTTCGGCCATACTGCGGGTCCGCAGGGTTATGGGTTCCTCAACCTCGTCGTCCGCTTCGTCGTCAAGGGGCTCGGGATGTTGCTCGGCAACAGGCGCCGTTTCCGATTGACGGGGCGATATGGAGGCGGGCGCGGGGGCTTCCGGCGTTACCGCGCCTGGAGAGTCTTCGCCCGCCATCGGTGGGGCGGACGGCGCGGCCAAAGGATATTCCTCCGGGAGCGTGGCGGATGGACGGGGAGGAGAATCGCTGACAAGCGCCTTCAGCCCGTGCTCAATGACGCCTGCCCAGGAAACCGGAAGATTTTGCAAAAAGGCCGCCAGGAAAATGGCGGCAAGACCGGCGTCGCGGGTTTTGTCCTCGTCGAAAAGGCGTTCCCCCCAGGCGCGCCAGAACCCGGGGTAATTTTTGAACAAAACGCTTAAAACGTCCACTTCCTGCTGCAATTCGATGATTCTGTCGGATGCGTACAATAACTCGGCAAGAAAAAGGCGCGCTTCAACATGATCCGGATGGCGTCCAACCCCTTGGCGCAAAACGGCGATGGCTTCATCCGGCCGGCCCTCTTTGGCCAACATGCGGGCAAGCGGGAAGAAAATCTTGGAATTGGGTTCAATTTCAAGAACTTCTTTATACCATTCAATCTTTTGTTTCATGCAAGCCGGCTCCTGTTTTAGCCGTGTCCTTGGATTCTGGAAAAATATACAGAATCTCGTTATCCTTTACAAAGTTAAACCTGTTTCGGATAACTTTTTCCTGATATTTTTCGTCAGATTGCAGCAAACGGATTTCACGGCTCAAGGCGAGGTTTCTCGCATCCAGGTTTTGTATCCGCCCTTCCAAAACTTTATGTTGTTCTTTAAGGTTTCGATATGCGTTGAGCCCCTGCCCGCCCCATATAAGGCTGTATAACAGAACCACATTGATCGCCAGGGAAAAACCGATAAAGATTCTATGCCAGGGCATGATTACTGCAAATACCTTTGGTCGGACCTGACGACGGCTTCCTGCTTGATACTGCCCTTGAGTTCTTCAAAGAAGTTGGCAGTAGCCTCTTCAATCCGTTTGACATCCTCTTCTTGAACAAGGAGTGTTTCAAGCCGATTATAGATATCTTTGAGAACGGTGAATTCCGACAGCAAAGGTCCGGCGGCCCTAAGGGTCTTCAATTCCGGCTCAAGCTCCAAAATGGCCTGCAGACAACTGCGCAGCCGTGAATGCAACCGAGGGACAGAGGTCATACCCGCTCCCTTGTTACCGACCATCGGCAGAACCAGTCTCTTGTTGTTGACCTAACCAGTGCCGATGAAAAGTATACAAATAATTCACTCCTGAAAATATCGTGAGAGCCGTTGCAATGTAAAGTAAAAACTGCCCCAGGGGCACCGGGTTGAGACCGAACCACGGGTAATGCAGAATCAGCGGAACCAATGCCAGCATTTGCAAAATGGTTTTCCATTTTCCAAAATTATCAGCGGCGATAATAACGCCTTCGTCAGCCGCGATGGCTCGCAAGCCGGTTATTATAAGTTCACGGCAGATGATGACAATGGTTATCCACGCGGCAACTCTCCCGAGAGAGACAAGCATGACCAGAACTGACGAAATGAGCACTTTGTCGGCCAGCGGATCGAGGAATTTGCCAAAGCTGGTGACCATGTTGGATCTGCGGGCGATATGCCCGTCCACAAGGTCGGTAACCGATGCGAGCATGAAGCCGGCACAGGCAAGAAGGCAGGTAAATTTATTTTCGAAATAGAGAAGGACGATTATGACCGGAACCATCAAAACACGGCTGAGCGTTATTTTGTTTGGAAGGTTCAGAAACCTCATGTCCTATCCCTGCCTGAAGTGCTGAGCGTTTAACGGATGATCCATAAAAATTTACGTAACAGTACGTTATGCAGGTGAAGAGCGCAATCCGGAATTATGGGGATATGGGAACGTAAACGCCGTTTTTTCGCGCGCGGGTTACTTCTCTTCGGAAAACAGCCGCTTTTTCACGTTCAGGGCTATATTTATAAAAGCTTCCTTGCTCGGGAAGTCGCCGTCCATATCAACGAGGGGACACCGGGCGTCCGCGGCGACCAACATGGCTGGATCTATGGGGATGCGGCCGAAGAAGGGAATTCCCCTGGCTTTGGCAAGTGCCTCCCCGCCGCCGGACGAGAAAATGTCAATACTGCCGCCGCAATGGGGACAGGAAAGGCCGCTCATATTTTCTACCAGGCCCATAAGATCGGCCTTGATTCTCTCCAAAAAATGCAGGGCCTTGCGGACGTCGGCCAGGGATATCTCCTGGGGCGTCGTAACCATGATGCATCGCGCGTCCGGAATCGCCTGCAGGACGGCAAGATGCTCGTCGCCCGTTCCCGGAGGGGAATCGACAAGCAAAACGTCCAGATTCCCCCACGCGACGGAAGTAAGAAATTGGTTGATGGCGGCTGTTTTTTTGGGGCCGCGCCAGATGATGGCGGTATCTCTGTCGGCGAGAAGGGAATCCATGGATACCACCGCGATTTTTTCCCGATAATACGCGGGAACAAGGACTTCTTCGTCCCGGGGGGCAAGATGCGCATCAATGCCGAGCAAAGACGGCACGCTCGGCCCGTGCATGTCGACATCCAGGCTGCCGACCCGCAACCCGGCATTGGCCAAGGCTGCCGCAAGATTGACCGTTACCGCGCTTTTGCCGACTCCCCCTTTGCCGCTCATGACGAAAAGCGTGTTGCGAATACCGCCCAACGTTTTCCTGAGGGCTCGTGATTTGGCGGTTTCAAGCGGTTGGGGAGCGGAAGAGCAGCCGGAGCAGGCGGCGGATTTGCCGCACCGGGACGAGGGGGAACAGTCGGCCATGTGAGTATCCTTACTCGTTATAAAGTACCTTAAAGCCAGCCGTGTTTGCCGACCAGATCGACGAAAGCCACTGAATTTCTGGTGTCCATGGTTACCTTGCCCCCTTGTTTGCATACCTGGACAAGCCGTTGCGACGTCCGTTCCGCTCCCACGGGAATAACCAGTATACCCGGGTCGGCCAACTGCTCCAGAAGAGGTTCCGGAACTTCCGGCCCCCCGGCGGTCACGATAATCCTGTCATAAGGACCGGCTTCGGGCCAGCCGAGGGTTCCGTCGTCCAGTTTCATGCGGATGGACAGAAGACGCAACCGCATGAAAAGACTGCTGGCCTTGAAATAAAGCTCGCGCAACCGTTCAACCGTATATACATCCAGCCCCATAGCGTCGAGCACGGCGGCCTGATACCCGGAACCGGTGCCTATTTCCAGGATGCGCATACCCTTTTGGGCTTCAAGCAGCTCCGACATGAGCGCCACGACATACGGCTGGGAAATGGTCTGCCCGTAGCCTATGGGCAGAGGGTAATCTCCGTACGCTTGCGAAACAAGGGCTTCCTCGACGAAAAGATGTCGCGGCACAGTGCTCATGGCCCGCAGAACCGCGGCATCCCGGATGCCCCTGGCGGCGATCTGCTCGCGGACCATTCTCTCCCGGCTGATTTTTTGAGGATTACGATGCATCCGGTTCGTCCGGGTTATAATGATTCATGAGGAGTTGAAAAACAGATTTTTCTCCGCAAGTCAATAATATGCGGGAAGAGACGGCAAATAAAGAATGGGAGCGCACTTGTCTTGGCGTGCAAAGTGTGCAACAACTCCCGGGAGAGATTTTTATCAAGGATTGAAACCATGCGCCTTCCCTTCTCGCCGGTGGTAGTTATCGGCGCCATCGTTCTCGGTATCGTGGGCGGTACCGCCTATTTTCTCTTTAAGGACACCACGCCGCCCGAGATCGCCCTCGCTCCGGAAACCAAGGTGGTAACCCCCGGACAAAAGTTCACGGTGACGGCTTCGGACGCCGCCTCGGGCATACGCTCCATCACCGTGACTATCCGTAAAAACTCCCAGGCCCAGGTATTGGCAAAGAATACATACCCGGACAAGGCCGGAACGAAAACGGCGGAGTTCGCGTTCAAGGATACCTTCTTGCGCGACGGCGCCTTTACCCTGGTCGTTAACGCGGCGGACGCGTCCTTTGCCGGGTTCGGACAAGGCAATTCCACTACCAAAGAATATGCCATGACCATGGATACCACGCCGCCCAAGGTAACCATCAAAACATCCTATCCCTATGTGCGGCGCGGCGGCAGCGGTTGCGTGTCCTTTACGGTGTCCCGCGAAGTGGACGCCGCGGGAATAACGGTCAATGACGCGTATTTCCCGGGATACAGGCAGGAAAACGGCGATTACATCTGCTTTTTCCCCTTCCCTTATTCCATGGAGGGCCAGGATTACCAGCCGTATATCGTGGTCACCGATCAAGCCGGAAACAAAAGCGAAACCCGCGTGCCCCTTTATCGCGTCAAACAGCGGTTCAAAACGGACACGGTCAGGATAAACGACCGGTTCTTCGATCTGAAACTGCCGGAATTCAAGGCCTTTTATCCGGAGGTCACCGATCCGTTGACGCTGTTCAACCTGGTTAACGGCGAGCTTCGGCGGTCCAACGCCGTAAAATTGATGGAAATAGGCCAGAAATCCGCACCCCGCGCCCTGTGGAACGACGCGTTCCTGCCGTTGCCCAACGCGGCGGTCAAGGCCGGCTTCGCGGAGCACAGAGCCTATCTATATAACGATGTCAAACAGGATGTCGAAGCGACCCATCTGGGACTCGACCTCGCCTCCATCGCCAGAAGTCCCGTTCCGGCCGGCAACGACGGGGTTGTCGTGTTCGCCGACTATCTGGGCATTTACGGCAACGTGGTGGTTCTGGACCACGGCCTGGGTCTGCAGAGCCTGTATTCCCACCTGTCCGAAATTTCCGTTACCGTCGGGCAAACGGTGACACGAGGGGAAACCCTCGGGCGGACCGGGGCCACCGGCATGGCGGTCGGCGACCATCTTCATTTCGGCATTCTGATTTCCGGATTTGAGGTTTCACCCGTAGAATGGCTCGACCGGAAATGGATCCGCGACAATATCACGGATCGTCTGCAAGAAGCCGGGACTCCGGGGCCCGAACTGGTTGCGCCCGCGTCTGTTCCCGTGGAGGAAAAAAAGCCCGAAAGCAAGCCCTCTCCTCCCCGTCGCGGCAAAAAGCGCTGACCTACCAAGGCCTGATGCTGCCCGAGGTTACGGCCGTAAGCCCGTCCTCGGTTTGCAGCAAGAGGGAACCGCTTGCATCAAGCCCCGCGAGGACGCCCCCGGCCCCGAGGTCTTCGGCGAATATCCGGCTTCCCATCCATGCCAGGCCGGCTTCAATGTGCCGTCGAAGTGTCGCGCTATCCGCGCGTTCGATGTGCCGCGTGTAGGTATCCCGCATCCCGGCCGCCAGTTTCCGCCAAAAATCGCACAGAGGCTCGTTGAAATACGGCAACGCGACAGCGGGAACCGCCTTGTTTCCACGCATCCGGTCTTCTTCCGGCGCGTTGCGAAGATTCAACCCCAACCCGGCCAGTAGCCTGCTTCCCCGCTCTTCCAACAGCAAGCCGCCAACCTTACCTTCCGGCCCCCCGGCGTCCGCCAACAAAAGATCGTTGGGCCACTTGATCCGTGTTTGCACGCCCAGCGTCCGGAGCGCCGCGTGGACGCAATATCCTGTGGCAAGCGGCGCCATGCTGTCCAGCCGGACAAAGCCGTCCGGCAGAAAAAAGGATACGTAAAGATTGCCCGGCGGCGACACCCATTCACGCCGGAGCTGTCCCCTGCCGCGAGTCTGGCTTGCGGCAAGCACACCCGACCATGCCGGCATTTCGGTTTCCCGCGCGAGATCCCAGGCGAGATCGAACGTTGAGGTGGTCGAACCCGTCACATAAACGGGAGCGAAACAGACGCTTGCGGTATCGCCTCCCATCAACGACGCTTCCCGGCTGTCGAGTGGGGATGCCAGGACGGAACCGTCCCCGGCCGTCCTCCTACGGTCCAGGATTACGGGGAAAAAGCGTTCTTTCATTGGCATCTTTCCGGAGTCCCTGTATGGTCGGGTATGCGGTATTTCCTGGCGGGCGGCGCGATCCGCGATTTGTTACTCGGGCTGAAGCCGACGGAATTCGACATCGTTTTCGACGGATCAGCCGAAGACCTGGCGCGCCTCCACGGGACCGCGCGGCATGTCGGCAAAGCCTCCGTCACGTATATTGTCGACGGCCGGGACCATGCGCCGCTTGCGGGCAGTATACCAGAAGATCTTCTGGCGCGCGACTGCACCATCAATGCCCTGCTGCTCGGTGAAGACGGGGTTGTCTACGCTCTGCCGCAAACGTTTGACGACCTGCGGAACGGGGTTATCCGCCATGCTGCCCCGGATTCGTTTTTGCGCGATCCGGTAAGGGTCTTCCGGGCGGCGCGGTTTGCGGCCACCCTCCCCGGTTTTCACGTCGCGCCCGAAACCGTTTCCCTTATGCGGAAAACCTCGCGGGATAATAATTTCCGGGTCATCGCGGCTGAACGAGTCGGGAAAGAATGCATGAAAGCGCTTGCCGGCCATGCCCCCGGAACGTTTCTGCAAACGCTTTCCGAGGCTCGCGCCCTTTCCCCGTGGTTTTCGCCGCTCGACCGGGGGCAAAACATACCGGCAGGTCCTTTG
>JAJBSY010000124.1 GCA_020861205.1 Deltaproteobacteria bacterium
AGCCTTACAGGCGCATATGAAAAACCCCCGGCTTTGCCGGGGGATATTTATTTTATCCGGCACTGCAAAATTTTCCACATCGCCCGTGCGGATGTTCCCGTGGGAGCGCAGGCACAGGAAGCCGGGATTGTTCCGGTAAATTAGGTAATGCGCTCTAGCTGCGGTCCGAAAGGGACGTTTTATCGGAAAACAACTATAAAACGTTATAGTGAACCGGGAGAACCAGTTAATTATAAGATACGAAAAAGTAATTGTTTTTCCTATTATGCATTACATAATAGGAATTTTTCCTATGTGCAAAGTCGGAAAGGCAAGAGCCCCAAAGTTTTTTTAAATTTTCTATTGCATAGTCAAAAAACCGGGCGTATAAGATAAACAGTATTGTGCAAAATACTATTTCATATGGGTGTGATAGTAAGCTGCACGCAACATTTCTCGTGAGGTTTTTTTCTGTGACTAAGTCTATTTATGTGGGCAATCTGCCCTGGTCCGCGACTGAAGACGAAATTCGCTCCCTTTTCTCTCCCTATGGTTCCGTGACGTCGGTAAACCTGATCACCGATCGTGAAACCGGCCGCGCGCGTGGTTTCGGGTTCGTTGAGATGCCGGCCGAAGACGCCGCCGCGGCCATTCAGGCTCTGGAGGGCGCGAGTCTTGGCGGCCGGTCCTTGCGCATCAACGAAGCGCAGCCCCGCGCTCCTCGTCAACCGCGCTACTAATCCCGTTTCCTTCATTTTTGCAGCCCCGGTTCGCCGGGGCTTTTCCATTGCTCTTTCCGTCTCCGCCCTCTACAGTGAGGCCATGCGGAACAAACAACCTCGTCTTGTTATAGCCGGAACGCACAGCGGCGCGGGGAAAACCTCCGTCGTCACCGGGGTGCTGGCCGCTTTGCGCGGCAGGGGCATACCGTTGTACCCGTTCAAGACCGGCCCGGATTACATCGACCCCGCCTTTCATGCCCATGTGGCGGGCACGCCATCGCGCAACCTGGATTCCTGGTTGCTGGATTCGCAGACCTTGCGGGGCCTTTTCGCCCGCAATACGGACGTGTGCGGGATCGCCGTCATCGAGGGCGTGATGGGGCTTTTTGACGGGAAGGGTGCGGGGCACGAAGGCAGCACCG
Organism: Deltaproteobacteria bacterium; assembly: GCA_020861205.1. Classification (GTDB taxonomy): domain Bacteria; phylum Desulfobacterota; class Desulfovibrionia; order Desulfovibrionales; family Desulfovibrionaceae; genus FLUQ01. Next base: position 1,124 of record JAJBSY010000124.1, read on the forward strand.
CCCATGTGGCGGAACTGCTCGACGCTCCCGTGGTGCTGGTGGTGAATGCCGAGGGGCTTTCCCGGAGCGCGGCGGCCATGGTTGCCGGGTACGCCTCCTTTCAACCGGGCGTAAGCGTGCGGGGCGTGATCGCCAACAGGATCAAAAGCGAGCGCCAATATGCGCTGATCCGGGAAAGCGTCGAGGAGGCCTGCGGCATCCCCTGCCTGGGTTATTTGCCCGACGATCCCGCATGTACCCTGCGCAACAGGCATCTGGGCCTTATTCCCCCGGCGGAGACGCCAGCGCTGGACGCGGTCGTGGAGAAGCTCGGGAAAAGCGTCGCGGCGAACATCGACCTGGACGGCCTAATCGCCCTTGCCCAGGCCGCGCCGCCGCTACCGCGCGGGACGCTGCCCGCGCCGGCGGCCTCCTGTTCCGTTCGCCTCGGCGTGGCGCGTGATGAAGCGTTCAGCTTTTACTACCAGGATAATTTCGATTGTCTGGCGGACATGGGGGCGGAACTGGTTTTTTTCAGCCCCCTGCGCGACGCCGCGTTGCCCGGGGACATCCATGGCCTGTATCTGGGGGGCGGTTTTCCCGAAATTTTCGCGGAACAGTTGATGGAAAACGAAGCCATGCGGCGCGCCGTGCGCGAGGCGGCGGCGCTGGGGCTGCCTCTCTACGCCGAATGCGGCGGGATGGCATATGTCTGCGCCTCGTTGACGGATGCGGGAGGACGGGAATTTTCAATGGCAGGCGTCTTTCCCCATCACGTCGCCATGACGGGCAACTTGCAGCGATTCGGCTATGCGGAGGTGGAGTTTTTGCGGGATACCGCTCTCGGTCCCGCCGGGTCGCGCGTCCGCGCCCACGAATTCCATTATTCGCGCCTTGTGGACGAAGGGGGGGATGCTTGCCTCCGTATGCGCAAGGATACTGTGTCCTGGACCGGTGGGTTGGCCACCAAGAACGTTCTTGCCGCGTATCCGCATATCCATTTTTACAGCAACCCCGCCCTGGCCCGGAACTTCCTCGCCCGTTGCGCCGCGTTCAAGGGTAAGCGCGCATGAGCGCCGCCCGCCTCCTGGTTGTCGGCACGGCCTCGAATGCGGGGAAAAGCGTGCTGGTGACGGGCCTGTGCCGCCTGTACGCCCGCCGGGGGTTCAGGGTAGCCCCGTTCAAGGCCCAGAACATGGCGCTCAATTCCTTCGTGACGCCCGAGGGCGGCGAGATCGGCCGGTCCCAGGCGGTCCAGGCGGAAGCCTGCGGCCTGACGCCCTCGGTACTGCTCAATCCCGTGCTGCTCAAACCCAATTCCGACCACACGAGCCAGGTGATCGTTCTCGGCAAGGCGGTCGCGACGATGGACGCGAAGGCGTATTACGCCTTCCGCCACACGCTGAAACCCCGCGTTCTGGAGGCGTTCAACACGCTTGCGGCGGAAAGCGACCTCGTTATCATGGAGGGCGCCGGAAGCCCGGCGGAGATCAACTTGCGCGAAAACGACCTCGTCAACATGGGGATGGCGGCCATGGCGGACGCGCCGGCGGTCCTGGTGGGCGACATTGACCGGGGCGGCGTGTTCGCATCCCTCTACGGCACGGTGAAACTTCTGGAGCCGGACGAGCGGGCGCGCATCAAGGGCATCGTCATCAACCGGTTCAGGGGGGACCTCGCCATTCTTGAGCCGGGGCTGCGCCGGATCGAAGTGCTTCTCGGCATCCCCGTCCTCGGCGTCCTGCCGTACTGGGATATCCGCGTGGAAGAGGAGGACAGCCTTGCCGAACGCTTGACCGGAGCACGGGCTGCCGGGCCGGGCGACGTGGATATCGCGGTGATCCGGCTGCCGCGCATAGCCAATTTCACGGATTTCGGGATTTTTGATTTGCTGCACGGCGTCTCCCTGCGCTACGTGAAGCCGGGAGAGAGCCTCGGCTCGCCGGACCTGTGCATCATACCGGGCTCCAAGAGCACCATTGCGGACATGCGCGTTTTGGACGAAACGGGCATGGCCGGAGCGATCAGGCGGTACCACGCTTCCGGCGGCGTCGTGGCCGGCGTCTGCGGCGGCTACCAGATGCTGGGCCGGGAAGTGGCCGATCCCTCCGGGGCGGAGAGCGACATTCCCCTTGCCGGGGGGCTCGGCCTGCTGGACGTTACGACGGTCTTTTCCCCGGAAAAACAGACCGTGCAAGCCGAAGGAAGGGTTTTGCCCGTACCCGGGCCGTTGGCGGGCGCTACGGGATCGCGGGTGGAGGGCTACGAGATCCACATGGGCCGGACGGTTACGGGTGCGGGAACCAGGCCGCTCCTTGAACTGCGCCGTGGCGGGACAGAAGGGGCCGTTTCGCCGGACGGCCGCGTTTTCGGCACCTATCTGCACGGCATTTTCGATTCGTTCCCTTTCGTCCGTTCCCTGGTGAACCACCTCCGCGAGCGGAAAGGCTTGCAGCCGCTCGAACAGGAGACCGCCGCGCACGAGACCTACAGGGAATACCGCATGGCCCAGTACGACCGTTTGGCCGATATGCTGGAACGGCACCTCGACCTGCGGGCGCTGGAGACCATCATCGCGCTTGACGCTAAAAAATAGCGTTTTTGAAGAAACCTACCGTGGAGATGATGCGCCCGGAGGCCGCATTGTCCGGAAACCCGAGACTCCGCGCTCCCTCGTTGCCCGCCCATCCCCAGGCGGTATCGACATCCGCTGTCGGGCGCCTACTCCTTTGGCAGCGGGGGCCCGAACACAGTCCGGCCGATCGACGAGGGCACCCCTCTCTTCCACGACAAACCGCCGCGAGGAACCTCGCGGCGGTCCGGAAAAAAGGGGAGCGCACGTTAAATAAACAGGCCTTTGGCCGTGCGCGGTTCGCTCCGCAGATACTGGCGCGGCGCATCGGTGATGCTGACGCCGAGTTTGGCGGCGGCGTGCCAGGGCCAGCGGGGATCATACAGCATACCCCGGCCGATGGCGACCATATCCGCCTGCCCGCTGATGATGATGCCGGAGGCGAGCTCGGGTTCGGTGATCAGGCCGACGGCAATGGTCGGCATGGCGGTCGCCGCTTTGACCCGGGCGGCCATGGAAACCTGATAACCCGGGCCCAGCGTGATTTTCTGGTTCGGAGAAAGCCCTCCGCCGGAAACGTGGATGAAGGAGCAACCGAGTTTTTCCAGCTCTTTGGCAAAGACGGCGCATTCCTCCACATTCCAGCCGCCCTCGGTGAAATCCGAACCGGAAACGCGCACGCCTACCGGCATTGACAACGGCACGACGGCGCGCACGGCCTTGAACACTTCCAGGGGGAACCGCATCCTGCCTTCCAGCGTTCCGCCGTATTCGTCGGTACGGAAATTCGCCAGCGGCGAGAGGAACTGGTGCAACAGGTAGCCGTGGGCGGCGTGCAGCTCGATGACGTCGTACCCCGCCCTGTCCGCGCGGGAAGCGACGTCCACGAAGGCTTTCACCAGACGAGGCATGTCGCCGGCCGTCAGGGCGACAGGTTCCGGCGACGAAGGATCATACTTGGCGGCCGACGGCGCGCAGACTTCCCAGCCGCCTTCCGCCGGTGAGAGCGCTCCTTTGCCGTCCCACGGGCGGGCGCAGGATGCTTTGCGGCCCGCGTGGCCGAGCTGGATCCCCATGGGAATGCGGGAAAATTTGCGGATGAAGCGGAGCATCGCGCGGTGTCCCTCTTCCTGTTCGTCGTTCCAAATACCGAGGTCGTTGGGGGATATGCGTCCGATAGCCTCGACCGCGGTCGCCTCGACGATGAGAAGGCCCGCCCCGGAGAGCGCCAGATGCCCGTAATGAATACTATGCCACTCGGTCGCGACGCCGTTTTCGGCGGAATACTGGTCCATGGGCGGAATGACGATCCGGTTGGGCAATGTGAGCCCGTTCATGGTGATGGGAGAAAACAGATTTGTCATGCGCTACCTCGGTGCTTGAAGGAATACGAAAACATGAATGTTGCCAGACAATACCCCTTGGAAGACCCGAACGCAATGGCCGGAACGGGATCAAAAAAATAGCGGGCCCATACTGCCGTAGAGCATGGCCGGCGCGACTCGCCAATAAAAAAGGGCGGCCATCCGGCCGCCCTTTGAGAATGCGTTTCTGTTCCTTACTTGACTTCGACTTCCGCGCCGGCTTCCACGAGCTGGGTTTTGGCTTCTTCGGCCTTGTCCTTGGCGACGGCTTCAAGCACGGTGGAAGGAGCGCCGTCGACCTTGTCTTTGGCTTCCTTCAGGCCCAGGCCGGTCAGCGCGCGCACGACCTTGATGACGCCGATCTTGTTGGCGCCGGCGGCTTTCAGGACGACGTCGAACTCGGTCTTTTCCTCTTCGGCGGGAGCGGCTTCACCACCACCGGCGGCGGGCATGGCCATCATGGCGCCCACGGGAGCCGCGGCGGAAACGCCGAACTTTTCTTCCAGTTCCTTGATGAATTCGGAAAGTTCCAGGACGCTCATGTTGGCGATAAAGTCAACAACTTGATCTTTGGTAACGGACATGGGTATTTCTCCTTAAAATTTCTTCGGTCGGATGGGTTAGGCGGCTTTTTTCTCTTCAATGGCTTTAAGCGCATAGAGGAGGGGCCGAATCGTGTTGGCCAACAGCGAAACAAAGTTCGTGGGCACTGCATTCATGGTACCGAGAGCCTTGGCGAGCAGTTCGGGTTTGCTGGGCAGTTTTGCCAGCGCTTCCACCTGATCGGCGGTCAACGGTTTCCCTTCAAGGCTACCGAGCTTCATATCCAGCGTTTTGCTGGTCTTGGCAAAGGAAGAAACCGCCTTCGCCAACGCTACGGGATCGTGCATACCGAATGCAACAGCGCAGTTTTCCTTGAAGCTATCCTTGATAGCGTCATGCGCGCTGTCGGTCAAAGCGATCCGGGCCAGGGTATTCTTCACGACAACGAGTTCGCCCCCGCTCTCGCGAATTTTAATCCGCAGCCTGGTCATCTCTTCCACCGGCATGCCCTTGAAGTCGCTGACCACCACGATGGAAGAGGCCCCGGCTTTCGCCTTGATCCCTTCGATAATGGCCGCTTTCTGCGTTCTATTCACGCGCTACTCCTAGGGTTTGGTTGCTGGTGAAAAGTACGAGCCAAAGAAATGTCTCGGCAGGATTTATGCTTTGCGGCACCTGCTGTCTTCGACTTGACTTTTCAGTCCTCTAGCCATTGCCGGCGAACCGGCAAATATCTATCAGCGAAGGATCAGCCTTCGATGAACTTGCGGATCAGGGTCGGCTCAACCTTGAAACCCGGGCCCATGGGCGTGGAAACGGCCATGGTCTTCATGTACGAGCCTTTGGCTGCGGAGGGTTTCAGGCGGTTGACTTCCCCGAGGACGGCTTTCAGGTTGTCCATGATCTTTTCGGGACCGAAGGAAACCTTGCCGAGCGGCGCGTGCAGCACGCCCGCCTTGTCCACCTTGAATTCGACGCGGCCGGCTTTCACTTCCTGCACGGCGGCGGCGACGTCAAAGGTGACGGTGCCGGTCTTGGCGTTGGGCATAAGGCCGCGGGGGCCGAGCACCCGGCCGATCTGGCCGACAAGGGCCATCACGTCGGGGGTTGCGATGGCCGTATCGAAATCGAGAAAGCCTTCCTTGACCTTGGCGACCAAATCTTCCGCGCCGACAAAATCGGCGCCGGCGGCTTTGGCTTCGGCTTCCTTGTCGCCCTTACAGAAAACCGCCACGCGCACGGTCTTGCCCAGCCCGTGCGGCAGAGCGATGGCGCCGCGCACCATCTGGTCGGAATATTTGGGATCAACGCCGAGGTTCAGGGCGACGTCGACGGTTTCGTCAAATTTCGCGAAGGATGCGCCAAGGGCTTTCGCCACGGCATCTTCCACGGAGTACTTGGCCTGGCGGTCAAGACCGTCCATGGCTTTGCGGTATTGTTTTCCGTGCTTGGGCATCGTACCCACCTTTCCTTATCTCCTGCCGGTGGCCCACATGCGGGGGGCGGCAGTACGAATGATTAAACGTTACTTGACGTCAATGCCCATGCTGCGAGCCGTGCCCATGATGGACTTGGTGGCCGCTTCCAGATCCTTGGCGGTCAGGTCGGGCAGTTTCACCTTGGCGATTTCCTCAACCTGGGCCATGGTGAGGGTGCCGACCTTGTTCCGGTTGGGTTCGCCCGAGCCTTTTTCGATCTTGGCGGCTTTGGCGATCAGCACGGATGCGGGAGGCGTCTTGGTGATGAAGGAGAAGGTACGGTCATGGTACACCGTGATGACCACGGGAATGATCGTGCCTTTGTCTTCGGATGTCTTGGCATTGAACGCCTTGCAGAATTCCATGATGTTCAGGCCGTGCTGGCCCAGCGCCGGGCCCACGGGAGGGGAGGGGTTGGCCGCCCCGCCGGGAATCTGCAGTTTGATTTTCGCAACTTCTTTCTTGGCCATGATACTTTTCCTTATCCGATGGACGGCACCGGAATGCTGAATTTATTCTTTGGAAACCTGGACGAAATCGAGTTCCACAGGGGTCTGCCGTCCGAAAATGGAAACGGAAACCCGGAGTTTCCCCTTATCGTAATTGACGTCTTCCACCGTGCCGTTAAAGCCGCTGAAAGGCCCGTCGATAACGCGCACGTCGTCCCCGCGCTCGAAGCTGAACTTAGGCCGGGGTTGTTCCTGGCGGGCTTCCATCATTTCAAGGATCCGGGCCGCCTCGGAGTCACGCATGGGGGTCGGCCGGTTTTTGCCGCCGACGAATCCCGTGACCTTGGGTATTGACTGGATGAGATGCCACGAAAGGTCGGTCATGACCATGCGGATCATGATGTACCCGGGGTAAAACTTGCGGGTGGAGGTCCGTTTTTCGCCTTTGACAAGTTCGATGACGCGTTCGGTCGGGACGATGACCTCCTCGATGAGGCCGTTGTCCTGGCCCGTGCGCATCATTTCCTTGATGGTAAGGTCCACCCGGTTTTCAAAGCCGGAATAGGTGTGAACTATATACCACCGCGCTTTCGGCGTGTTTTCCTGTTCGGTCATGACGCACGCCCTACGAAAGAATAAGTTCGACGATCTTGGTCCAGCCGAGGTCCACAAGCCCGAGGAAGATGGACATGACGGCCACAAGGATCAGAACCGCAATACTGGTCACCTTGGCTTCCTTTTTGGTCGGCCAGGTGACTTTTTTTATTTCCGCCCTGGATTCCGTGAGGTAATCGCGGAACGTCGTAAAGGCGTTGCCACTGCCGGCGGAAGATACTTCATTGCTTTGTTTAGCGGCCATTGTTGCCTCACACCTCGGCATAACCGGGGTAATTCGCACTCCGGATGACAGAACCGCGAAGACCGCGGTTCGTCATGATCGGCATCAAAGTGGCAGGGCAGGAGGGACTCGAACCCCCAACATGCGGTTTTGGAGACCGCCGCTCTACCAATTAGAGCTACTGCCCTGCATAGGGAACCTACCGTTTTTGTAACCGCGTTTTGGCCTCCGCCGGGCGACCGGCGGAGGACAAAACGGAGCGACGAACCTACTTGGTTTCGCGATGAAGCGTGACCTTTTTATCCCAAGGGCAATACTTCTTCAACTCAAGCCGGCCGGTAGTATTCTTTTTGTTCTTGTCCGTCGCATAATTGCGGCGCTTGCATTCGGTGCACGCAAGCAGGATGTTGATCCGCATCGTTTACTCCAGAATTTCGGAGACAACGCCCGCGCCGACGGTCCGGCCGCCTTCGCGAATGGCGAAGCGCAGGCCCGGTTCCATGGCGATGGGGGCGATCAGTTCCACGGTGAATTGGGCGTTATCGCCGGGCATGACCATTTCAACGCCCTCGGCCAGGCCGATGATGCCGGTAACGTCGGTCGTACGGAAGTAGAACTGCGGACGGTAGCCCGTAAAGAACGGGGTGTGGCGGCCGCCTTCCTCTTTCGAGAGGACGTACACTTCGGACTTGAACTTCTTGTGCGGGGTGATGGACTTGGGAGCCGCCAGAACCTGGCCGCGTTCCACTTCGTCGCGCTTCACGCCGCGGAGCAGGGCGCCGATGTTGTCGCCGGCCTGGCCCTGGTCAAGAAGTTTCCGGAACATTTCAACGCCGGTGCAGGTGGTTTTCTGGGTATCCTTGATACCCACGATTTCCACTTCCTCGCCCACCTTGATGACCCCGCGTTCCACACGGCCGGTAACGACGGTGCCGCGGCCGGAGATGGAGAACACGTCTTCGATCGGCATCAGGAAGGGCTTGTCGATGTCGCGTTCCGGTTCCGGAATGTAGTCGTCGCAAGCCTGGAGCAGGTCGAGGATCGGCTTGGCGTCGGCGTCGTCGGCGGAAGCGCATTCCAGGGCCTTCAGGGCGGAGCCGCGCACCACGGGCACGTCGTCGCCGGGGAAGCCGTAGGAGGAAAGCAGTTCGCGCACTTCGAGCTCGACCAGTTCGAGCAGTTCTTCGTCGTCCACCATGTCGCACTTGTTCAGGAACACGACGAGATAGGGCACGCCGACCTGACGGGCGAGCAGGATGTGCTCACGGGTCTGGGGCATGGGGCCGTCGGTCGCGGCCACGACGATGATCGCGCCGTCCATCTGGGCCGCGCCGGTGATCATGTTCTTGATGTAGTCGGCG
>JAJBSY010000100.1 GCA_020861205.1 Deltaproteobacteria bacterium
CCCATGTTGCCCGCCACGGGTTCGACAATGACGGCGGCGATGTCCTTGCCGTGAGCGGCGAACAGCGCGCGGACCCGTTCCAGGTCGTTATACGGGGCAAGGAGGGTATCCGCCACGACGGCCTCGGGCACGCCGGGCGTGCCGGGGATGGAGAGGGTGGCGACGCCCGAGCCCGCGCTTGCCAGAAAGGCGTCCCCATGGCCGTGGTAACAGCCTTCGAACTTGATGAGCCTGTTGCGGCCGGTCGCGGCCCGGGCAAGGCGCAGGGCGCTCATGGTGGCTTCGGTTCCGGAATTGACCATGCGGACCATAGCGACGTGCGGCATGGCGGCGCATACGGCTTCGGCCAGCCGCACCTCGTCCTCGCAGGGGGCGCCGTAGCTCGATCCCTTGGCAGCCGCGTCCACGACGGCCCTGGTTACGGCTGGGTGGGCGTGTCCCAAGAGAAGGGGCCCCCAGGATTGCACGAGATCGATATATTCGTCGCCGTCAACGGTCGTGATGCGGCTGCCGGAGGCGGAGGCGACAAAGAAGGGCTCCGCCCCAACGGAAATGCAGGCCCGCACGGGGCTGTTCACACCGCCGGGAATGCGTTTTTCAGCGCGGGCGAAAAGTTCCTGGGAGCTTGGCATGGGGAGGTTCTCCTGTCAGAAGTAGGTCATGGATATCTTTTTCAGTTCCTTGAGGCTGGGAAGCACGGCGTGCTCTCCCATGGGCGGCAGGGAGGCGAGCGCCTCGACGACCGCCCTGCATTCCTCTTCGGACCGGCCGTGGACCATCGTATACAGGGTATAGGGCCAGTCCTCCACCGGGGAGGGCCGGTAATAGCAATGGGAGACGTTGTCGTTGGCGGCCGCAGCTTCACCAGCCTCGTCCATGCGTTCCGGGTCGATTATCCAGGCCACCATGGCGTTGTGGGTGAACCCCGCCTTTTGATGCTTGACGCTGGCGCCGAAACGGCGGATGGCGCCCTGGTCTTTCATCCGGCGCAAAAGCGCCAGCACGGATGCTTCATCCGTCCCGGCGGCTTCGGCGATATCCGCGAACGGGGTCAGGCTGTCCGGCAAGTCCCGCTGGACGAGCCGCAGGATGGCGCGCTCGGTTTTCGTAAATTCCATGGGCGTTTCTCCAGCCTCTGTTCATACCCCCTAGCCCCTCCGGAATCAAGCCGTTTGACCCGTCGGCAGCGCCCCAATTTGCTTGATACTCGTCAGGCCCGTCCCACGCGAAGCGCATGTATATCTTGATACACTTCGCTCCATGCGGATCCCGCCTTCCCTGCCTGGAGGCGCATAAAGGCGCAGCCGGGCCGTCCGGGAATCGCCGGGTGCGCCGGGAGAACGCCGCCCGGCGGGAGAGCAAGCCACTTCGGGTAGGGAAAGCGGCCACCGGGCTACGGCAGCGCCCGCTGTTTCCAGTCTGCGAAAGCGGCGCGCGCCCGGGCGGCGTATTGCGCCTTGCGGGAATCCTTGCGGACCCTTTCGCCCAGTTCCGGCATGAGGCCGTACTGAACATTGGACGGTTGAAAGTGCCTTGCCGGGGTGCCGAGATGCCGGAGAAGGGAGCCGACGGCCGTGGTTTCCGGCGGCGGGGGGATGTGCCCGCCGTTGAGGGAGGCCGCCAGGGACATGCCCAGCCAGAGGCCGTTCGCCGCCGATTCCACGTAGCCTTCCACCCCGGTAATCTGCCCGGCCAGGTACACGTTCGGATGCCCCTTGAGCGAAAGGTCCGGAGCGAGCACCGCGGGCGCGTTCACGAAGGTATTCCGGTGCATACTGCCGAACCGGGCGAACTCGGCGTTTTCAAGCCCGGGAATCATGCGGAAGATACGCTCTTGCGCGCCATAGGTCAGCTTCGTCTGGCATCCGACCATGTTCACGGTGCTCTTGTTCAGATTCTCGAGCCTGAGCTGGAGCAGGGCGTAGGGGCGCCGTCCCGTGCGCGGGTCCGTGAAGCCCACGGGCTTGAGCGGCCCGAAGGTCAGGGTGCGCGGCCCCCGTTCGGCCAGCGCCTCGATGGGCATACAGCCCTCGAAGTGCGTTTCCTTTTCGAATTCCCGCGCGGCCACTTTTTCTCCGGCGAGCAGCGCTTCGTAAAAGGCGAAGTATTCGTCTTTTTCCATGGGGCAGTTGAGGTAATCCGTATCGTCGGGGTTATAGCGCGCGCCCCAGAAGGCGATATCCATGTTGACGGATTCCGTCAGGATGATGGGCGCGATGGCGTCGTAAAAATAGAGGGATTCCCCGCCGGTAAGTTCCGCGAGGCTGCGGGAGAGCGCCTCCGAAGCCAGGGGACCGGCCGCGACCACCACGGCTCGGGGAGGGACTCCGTCCGGCGTGAGGCGCGCCGGATCGCCAAGATCGGTCACTTCCCGGCGGATCACCCTGATACCCGGCGTTGCCGTTATCCGCCGCGTCATGGCCGAGGCGAACCGTTCCCTGTCCACGGCCAGGGCTTTTCCGGCCGGGACCCTGGTTTCTTCCGCGACGGCCATGGTCAGGCTGCCGAGGTGGCGCATTTCTTCTTTCAGCAAGCCCACCGCGCTTTCCGGATCGTTCGACCGGAAGGAGTTCGAGCAGACCAGTTCCGCGAAGTCCGGGCTGGTGTGCGCCGGGGAAAAAGAGTCCGGTTTCATTTCGTACAGGATGACGGGGATCCCGCGCGCGGCCAGGGCAGAGGCGCATTCGCAACCGGCAAGGCCCGCGCCGACAATCACAACAGGAGAAGACATGGAGGCTCCGGATAAGAAAGATGCGCATACATACGGCGATTTTTCCCGGAGGTAAAGGGCCGGATGCGGCGGCATTCCTTCGCTTCACGGTTCCCGGGCGTGCCGGATCCGTGGCGCGTTGACTGCCCGCAAGGGGCGATGCCCGTCAAAGCGGGTTCCATGGGCCGTATGCGGCTCAGACGGCCCCCGCCGCCACGCCAGCGACCGTGCCGCTGGCCCAGGCCCAGTGCAGGTTGTACCCGCCGAGGCGGCCGGTGATGTCCAGCACTTCACCGCAGAAAAACAGGCCGGGCACCAACCGGCTTTGCATGGTTTCGGGGTCGACCCCGGCGACGTCCACGCCCCCCGCGGCGGCTTCGGCCTTGGTCAGCCCTTCCGTCCTAAGCGGCGTGACGGCGTGGCGGTGCACCGCGTCCGCAAGGGCCGTGCGCTGTTTGCGGGAGAGTTCGGCTATCCGGCGCCTGGTTACGGCCGGGTCGAGCAGGGCGGCGAGGAGGCGTTCCGGAAGGAGCCGGGCGAGGACGGACCCGGGCGTGGCCTTGCCCGTGGCCGCGTCCAGCAAACGGCCGACGTCCCGGTCCGGCAGGAAATCGATACGAAGGGGCGATCCCTTGCGCCACCAGCAGGAAATCTGGAGCGCGGCCGGACCGCTGAGCCCTTTATGCGTAAACAGGAGCGAGTCGGTGAACCCGGGCGAACCCGGCGCGTCGCAGGTTACGCGGGCGGGAAGGCTGATCCCGGAAAGGCCCGCCAGGGGCCAATCCGGCGGCATGACGAACGGGACGAGAACCGGCCTGGGCGGCACGACGCGATGCCCGAGCAGCCGGGCGAGCCGCAGGCCGGAATCGTCTGCCCCGCACTGGGGCCAGGCCGGGCCGCCGGTCGCAAGGATGCAGCGCGGCGCATGGAAGGCGGCGTCATTACAGGAAACGGTAAAGGCGCCGCCCAGGTGGCGGATGCCTGTAGCCGCCATGCCTGTTTGCAGCGCGACCGTTCGCGGCAGTCTGCCCAACAGGAAATCCAGGACGGCGCGGGCGCTGCGTTGGCAGAATATCCTGCCGTGCTCGCGTTCTTCCAGGGGGATACCGGCCTTTTCCAACACCGTGAGTATGGTTTCAGGGGGCACGCGCTCCAATGCGGGTGCGGCGAAGGCCGGATTTTCTCCGACGTAATCTCCCGGCGCGACATGGCGGTTGGTCAGATTCCCCTTGCCGCCCCCGGCCAGCAACAGTTTGACGCCCGGACGGGTAGCCTTGTCCAGGATGCAGACGCGCGCGCCTTCCTTCGCGGCGTGAATCGCGGCGGTCAGGCCGGCGGGGCCGGCGCCCAGGGTGATGATGTCGTAACGCATGGGCGGATACTAGAGGCTCCGGCGAAAAAAGCAATCAGGAAAGCCCGTGGATGAGGTCGTGGAAGACGAACCCCGCCCCGCCGAGCGACAGGGCGCCGAGAATGCCGGTCCGGCGGATGTTTTCGCAAAGCTCCCTGAGCGCCGCAGGTGTCCAGACCGTCCCCGGCGGGCCGAGAACGGGTTTTTGGACCACGCTGCCCGCATACACGGCGGGACCGCCCATGGCCGCCCGGTGTATCCACGCGCAGGCGGCCATGGGCCAGCCCGCGTTGGGGCTTTTCATCGTGCGGGCGTCCGTGGCCACGCGGGCGAACCACGGCCGGAAAGCGAAGGGGGCGTTTCCCCGGCGGCCGAGGAAGGCCGAACAATAGAGCAGCGCGGCCGTCAGGCGGGCCGGAATAAAGGCCAGCGCGTCATCCAGCCGGGCGGCGGCGGTGCCGAAACGGGTCCAGGGCTCGTAGGGGTAGCCCCACATGGAGTCCATGGTGCTGGCGGCCTTGTACAGCCAGAGACCCGCCGGCCCTCCGAGGACGAGCCAGAAAAACGGCGCGATAAAGGCGTCGTTGACGTTTTCCGCCAGGGTTTCGGCCAGGGTGCGGCACAGGGCGTCGCGGTCCGCCCGCGAGACGTCGCGGCTGACCAGCATTCCGATGGCGGCGCGGGCGCTTTCCACATCCTCCCGCTCCAAAAGGATGATGGCCGCCGTGCCCTCCCGGAGGAGCTGCCCCAGGGCCAGCCCGGCAAAGCAGAGGTACACGGCGATGACGGCCGCGATAAAAAACGGAAAAAGCAGGAGCAGGCGCACGGAAACCCAGGTGCCGCAGAGAACGGCGCAAACCCCGAACACGCCCGCGATCCGTTCGGAAGGGATCAGGCGGCGGCCGAGCGACTCCGCGCCGTCGCACAACCAGCCGATCGCCCGGACGGGATGCGGCCACCCGGGCGGATCCCCGATGACGGCTTCAAGGAGCAGGGCCGCCAAGGGTATCCACCAGTAAGCGGTGCAGTCCGCGAAGGGAAAGAGGACCTCAGCGAAGCGCATGGTCGGCATCCAGGATACCGCTCGCGGCAAGGGCCTGGTACAGGACGATACCGGCGGCTGTGGACAGGTTCAGGCTGCGGACGGCGTTCCGGATCGGAATGTGGACTTTGTACTCCGAGAGCGCGAGGATACTGTCGGGCAGGCCGCGCGTCTCCGGGCCGAAAACAAGGGCGTCGTCAGGGGTGTAGACGAACTTGTGCAGGAAGGTGCCGCCCCGGCTGCTGGTCATGACCAGCCGTTTGCCCGCGCCGTCGTTCGCGCGGTACGCCGCGAATTCCGGCCAGACCGTGACGGCGACATGGGGCCAGTAATCGAGGCCCGCGCGTTTGAGGTGCCTGTCCTCAAGAGAGAACCCCAACGGCTCGATAAGGTGCAGCGCCGTTCCCGTTGCGGCGCACAGCCGGGCTATGTTGCCGGTGTTGGGCGGGATTTCCGGTTCGAAAAGCACGATATGCATAGGCGGATCGTTTCCAGCGATTGAAGGCGTTGAAGACCGCCTTGGTCATACAGGGTCGGGGATGAGTTTGTCCAGCCATATGCGGCGGGGTCAGTGCCACAATGCGCTTGTTGCCTCGCTATGCCCGCCCCGCGCGAAAACTCGCCTTCCCGGTCTGAAGTCATAGGGCGTCACTCCCAAGGTGGGCACGGGCGGGTGTGAAAACGGCGCGGCGCGGCCGTCGCGGAGCGGCCGCACCACACCCTTGCGCCTTCCGTCCGTTCGTGGCATTTTCCCCGGACAAGCGGCGGCATGGGCCGCCATGCAAGCAACGGAAGACACAATGACCAAAATCGGCGTTTGGAATACGGCGTTTCTCGGTGACGCCATCCTCACCCTGCCCCTGTTGCAGACCGTGCGCGCGGCGTATCCCGATGCGTGTATCGATTTTTGGGTCCGCAAGGGTTTCGGAACGCTGTTCGCCGCGCATCCGGCCGTGACCAACGTCTATGAGTACGACAAGCGCGGCAAGGACGGGGGCGCGCTGCGCGGCCTGCTGTTCGGCCGGACTCTCGCGCGGGAGCGTTACGGGCTTTGGATTTCCGCCCACGGGAGCTTCCGGAGCGGGATGATCGCCCGCTGGAGCAGCGCCAAGGTCCGGATAGGCTACGCCGAGCCGAAAACCAACGCCTGGTTCTACACGCATACCGTGCCGCGCGCCTTCGCGGAATTTGAAGAGGTTGAGCGATTGCTCCGTCTTCTGCTGCCGCTTGATCCCGCCGCGCGCGGCGTCCCGTTGCGCGACTGGCCGGAAATCGTCCTGCCGCGGGCGATCCGTGACGCGGCGGACCGCTTTTTCGCATCCCTCGCCCTGGAACGCCGCGCGCCCGTTCTCGGCGTACACCCGGGGTCCGTCTGGGGCACCAAGCGCTGGCCCCTGGAATATTTCGCCGTCGTTGCGCAAAGGGCCGCCAGGGAAGGGGCGCGGGTCATCGTTTTCGGCGGCCGGGGGGACGAGGAAGCCATGGCCGCGGAGACCGTTTCCCTGGCCGTGAAGGGGTTGTCCAGGGGGGAACGCGGCAACGTGATAGACCTGGCCGGAAAGCTCCCCCTGCCGGACCTCGCCGCGTATATCGGCCACCTCTCCTGCTACCTGACCAACGACTCCGGCCCCATGCACCTGGCCTGGCCCCAGAAGACGCCGGTCACGGCCCTGTTCGGCCCCACAACGCGCGAGCTGGGTTTCTTCCCCAGGGGAGAGAGCGCCACGGTTATGGAACTGCCCCTGCCGTGCCGCCCGTGCGGCCTGCACGGCCCCCGCGAATGCCCGTTGGGGCACCATCGCTGTATGCGCGACCTCGCCCCGGGCATGGTCTGGCCCGATGTCGCAGCCAAATTGTTCGGCAAAACCGAAGAGCCGTGATCCCGCCGGTTCGCCGGCGCCACCAGGTAGGTTGCGAACGATTCATCGGGACGTCCCTTTTCGTTTTCAGGTCCGCCATGAGCGCCGAGAAGCTTTAAGTCGGTCCCGGGAAGGTGTATGCTCACGCGACGGTTCGTGTCACGTTTCCGGGTATCCGTCGGCACAGCCGGGAGGTGACCCCATGCGCGCATGTGAAATGGTTCTTTCTTTTTTGCTGGCTGCGGCGCTGGCCGTGTCCGGTTCGCAGCTCGGCGGGTGTGCGGCGGCGCGAAACGGCGTTTTCGGTACTTCGCTGGTCCGGACGCAATACCCCCGGCTGACGATGACGGCCAATCCTCCCCTGGTTCTCCAGGGATACGGCAGGCAGTGGGTTTCCCTGCCCACGGATTATCTCGGCATCGAGCCATCCGGCATCATGGATTTCGCCGTATACGGCGAGGGAACGGAGGGACCGGTCACGCGGCACGGCCATGTCTTCGTCGTCCGCCCGTCCGAGGACAAACGGTGGCGTTTCAAGCCGGAAAGCTTCAAGCCTTTCGGGGGCCTGGCCATCGGGCGCAAGGAGATCAACGGCTATCGCTGGACCGTCCAGGTTTTGCGCGTGGACGGAGAAAAAGACTGGTTCAGCGCCATGTGGCGGGAGAGCGGGCGGGAGGTACCGGCCTTCTGGCTGGCGCGGCGGTTTTCCGCCAGCCCGGAACGCTCCACCCGCGTTGTGGCGGAGTATCGCGAACCCTGGCCGGATTGTCTCGACCCGGCGGCCAAGAACCTTCTTTTCGTCCGCAAGGAATGCCTGGAGGGTTTCTTCGAGCGTTCGGACAGGGCCTTTTTCCTGGATATGCACGAACCCGAGGCGTTGGAAGATCCCGCCGCGCCTCAATTGGTGACAAAACCGGCCATTTCGCCGGATATGAAAAAACTCGCCGGTGAATTGCAGGAGGAAGATTTCCTGTTCCGGAGCTGGCGGTAACATTCCCGGGACGGGCTTTCCGCCACCGGTCCCAAGCGTTTGGGGGTAGGCATGAAAACGTGTGCGCGTATCCTTTCGGTTTTTTTCGCGGGCTTGCTGCTGGCGGGCTGCTCCCCAGCCCGTACCGGCGTGGTCGATAACGCGCTGACCACCAACCGGCGTCCCGCAGTTTCCATAAAAGCGGCGGCTCCTTTCAGCCTCGCGGATTGCGGCAGGGTGTGGGTCGCTCCCAAAACGGACCTTTTCCCGGGCGCGGCGAACGCCTCCTTCGACTACGCCCTGTATACGGACGATACGGCGTCTCCGGTCTCGAAAATGGCCTATGCCGCCATTATCCGGCTTGAGAACCCGGAGGACTGGAATTTTGTGCCCCAGGGCAAGACGGTGCCGGGAAGCTTCGGGGCCAGAAAAAAAGTCGAGTCGGTGGACCGTGAAGGGTTCATCTACACCGTGCATGTCCCGAGCGCGGGAGACTGGGCCAGCGAACTGCTGGCAACCAACGGCCGGGCGGTGCCGGAGGCGTGGATCGCCAAGCGGTGGCTGTTCAGCCTGGATAGCGGGGCGCGCGGCCTGGCGGAGTATCGCGAGCCGTGGCCCGCGGACCTCGACGTTCCGGAATCGGACATCATGCTGCTTCGCGCCTCCCACGCGGATTTTTTGCGCGAGTTCGAACGCCGCGCCTTTGCCGCGTTCATCTTCGGATCCGAGCCGGGAGATTTCCCGTCGCCCCCGCCCGCGTCGAAGTGGCTTGCCGCGCCGGTTTTGCCGGACGTCACCCGGCTTGCCGGTCCCATTATTTCCGTGGACCGGTCCGCCGACAATATCGACAAGTAAACGCTCCGCCGCCGGCAAATCCGGCGGCGCCGGATTTGCCATGCCCGTCATCCGCCCGCCGCACAAGCATGAAACGGCCGCGCTCCACGCCTTGTGGGAGCGTTCCGTCCGCGCGACGCACCGGTTTCTTGCCGAGGCCGATATCCTTTTATACCGGCCCATGGTCCGGGATCTGCTCGCGTCCTCCATGGAATTCTGGGTCGCCTGCGATGACGCGGGGGCCGTTCCCCTGGGATTTAGCGGGTTGGATTACGTAAGCCGCGAAGGAACCTGGAAGCTGGAGGCGCTGTTCATCGACCCGGATGCAAGCCGGCAAGGGCTGGGATCTCTTCTCGTCACGCACGCGCGGATGTTGAAGGGGCCTCTCAGCCTGGACGTCAACGAACAAAATCCCGGGGCGCGCGCCTTTTACCGTAAGCGCGGCTTTACGGAGACCGGGCGGTCGCCGGTGGACGGCGCGGGCAGGCCGTTTCCCCTGATCCATATGCGCGGGTAAGATGAGGGAGGCGTTTTCGTTCGGTCCGCCAGGAACCAGCCGATCAGCGTCCCATCCGCTCGAAATGCCCATCCCGGATAACCGTCTTCGCGGCAAACGCTCCGCCCCTGCGGGCAGCGGCTTCCTCTCACACGGCCCCGGCGGCGAGCAGGCAAATTTCGGCCGCGATGATCGCGGTTCCGTAAAAATCGCCGTTGGCCCCGCCGTTGCGGGAGGCGATGCGGATGATGACCCAGATGCACACGGCGGTGATCGCCATGGCGAGACAGAATGCCTTGGGGCCGAGCGCGAAAAATG
>JAJBSY010000283.1 GCA_020861205.1 Deltaproteobacteria bacterium
GTATGGGACAATACCATGATTCGGAGAAGGCCCCGCGCCGGCGGGGCCGCCCCGGATACAAAATACAAAGGAGGAAGGCGTATGTTCAGATGGGCAATTATCTTTTTGATTATCGCCATAGTGGCGGGCTTTCTTGGATTCGGGGGCATCGCGGGCACCGCGGCCTGGGCGGCGAAGCTTGTTTTCGGCGTCGCGGTGGTTCTGGTCGTTTTATCTCTGATTTTCGGCAGGAACGTTCCCCGGGTTTGACGGAGCCGGTTTTCTTCGACGAGCCCGTCCTTGCGTGCGATCCCGCCTTCGGGGGAATACGCGCGGGCACCGGTTGTCGATCCGGCAGCGCCCGTCCGGCGCTGAAAACGCATCTTTTTCGCTGCGGGTTGTGACGCGGGCGTGTAACGCCTGACGATATGCCGCCCATTGTGCCTCCGTCCGGAAGCGGGAAAGATGCGTATTTTTTTGTTTTAGATAACAATATTAATTTGTTATAGCAAAGATAAAACAAATACGAGGTGTATATGGCAGGCAGTGGGGGAACAAACTCGGAACGTCTTTTAGCACAACTGCAACGGGATGAGGGAGCCGTCCGCGACCAGGACGGGCGGCACCGGGCCTACCGGTGCCCGGCGGGAAAGCTGACCATCGGCTACGGGCACAATCTGGAAGCGCAGCCGCTGCCGGGCATGGGGGAAGATTCCACAATGCTGGAACACGAGGCAAGGGAACTACTGGCGAAAGACGCGAACCTGGTGAAAGGGCAGGTTACGCGCGCCCTCCCCTGGACGGTCGGGTTGGATTTTCCCCGTTTCGCGGTTTTGGTGAACATGGCCTTCACCATGGGTATCGCTGGGCTGTGTTCGTTTACCAATACCCTCGAGGACGTGAGGCGGGGTGATTACGCGGGCGCCGCGCGCCGTATGCGGGCCAGCCGATGGGCGATCCAGGTCAAGGAGCGCGCGCGCCGGCTCATCCGTCAAATGGAGACCGGGCAATGGCAGTAACCGCCTTGCTCGGGAAACCGCCATGGGTATGGCGGGTCGCACTGGTTGCCGTCCCGGCGTTGGCCGTCGCGGTCTCCTTCGGCGTGGGCCTGAAGAAAGGGTACGATGCCGGATACGCCCGGGCGCGGGCAAAGGGAGACGCCGCCCTTGCGGCCAGGGATCGGGATTATGCCGACCGGAGGGCCGAAATCCTGCGGCGGAACGCGGACAAACTCCGCCGCGAGGCGGAGCGGGCTTTGGACGCCGGGGCCGAACTGGCCCGGGCAAAGGAGGAACATGCGGCTATACAACACGCGTTGCACGCGCGCATCGCGGTGGCTGCCCGTGGCGGCGTGCATCGTTTCAGTCCTGATTTTGTGCGGTTGTTCAATGAAGCGGTGGGAGCCGGAACCGGTTCCTCGAGAGAAACGGCTTGTGCCGCCGGAACTGCTGCGCTTGCCGGATCCGGCGTTGCCGCTGGAACCCGGGTTCGGCAACGAGATGGCGTAGGAAACGGAAACAAAGGGAAATTGTCGTCTGGAACCGCTCCGGAGCGGTTCCGCGCGGCCGGGGGGGCGCGCGGGGCCGCCGAGATGGACGCGGCAAGCGGGACCGGGAGCAGGCCCGGCCATAGGGATGAACCCGGCGCTTTCTTGCCCGGTCCCGCTTCTAAACAAACCGTGCTTGTGAGCGAACGGGATGTGCTCGCCTACATTGTCTATTACGGCAAACGCTGCCGTGACATGGAAGCGCAGCTTCGGGCGCTCATACGCCTCGTGGGGGAAACTGAATGAGTGGTCTTGAGGTTACACAGGTCCTGGAAATCATGGCCGGCGTCGTGCAGGTGCTGGACAGGCTCGGCGTGGGGGGGCTGATATTGCTGGTCCTGTCCGGTCCGGCCTTGGTCGTGCTGGCAGTCCTTTTCATCGAATACCACCGCAGTGTGAAACAACGGGGTGAAAATGCGACGATGCTCGCGGCCATGCGGGAGGAGAACGCCCGCTCGCGGGACGGGGCGGCCGCGCAGCTTGAGGCCTACCGGGCGGATACCCAGCAGCTGGTCCGCGATCTCGGCGCCAACCAGCGGGCCACGGACCAATATTACAAGGACAATGTGGAGCTGGCGAAGAACTACCGGCGCCTGGCCGAAGTGCTACAGGACGTGGTTGTGGGCAATACCCGCGCTTTGGAGCGGCTCATCGTCATGCTTGAAGGCAGGAACAGCGTGGGGGGATGGAGCAATGGCTAGGCGCAAGGGTGCGGAGGAAGAGGCGCCGCTTCCCTTGCCGGGAGAAACCCTGACGGAAGAGGATAGGGTCGCGCGGCTGGAGGAGGCGGTGAACCGGCAGCTTGACCATATCCTGCGGAACGAGGTCACGGACCTCGCCTCACGCATCCGGGACATCAAGGCCGCCATGGACATGGTAAAGGCCATCAAAGCCGAGGGGACGGCCCAAGCGGGCGGCGCGTCCCTGGAAGTAAGCTTCCTGGACTGACGGGGAATGCCCCGGACGAACAGCCATGCGCATACGGATACCTTACAAACCCAGGCCCCTGCAGGCGGCCATCCACCGGGGGCGGCGGCGGAACACGCTGCTGGTCACGCACCGCCGGTTCGGCAAGACGGTTTTCGCGGTCTGCGAGCTGTTGCGGCGCGCGCTGCAGCACGGGAAGGACCGTGGTTCCTGGCGGGCGGGGTACGTCGCGCCTTACCTGAAACAGGCGAAAGGGATCGCGTGGGACTATCTCAAATATTTCGCCGGAGGCATCCCGGGAGCGCGGTTTCACGAAACGGAATTGCGGCTGGATTTGCCCCATGGGGCGCGTATTCGCCTGTACGGGGCGGACAACCGTGACGCGTTGCGCGGACTGTATTTTGACGACCTGGTGATCGACGAGGCGGCGGATGTGCCCCGGTCCGTCTGGTCCCTGGTGCTCAGGCCCGCTCTGGCCGACCGCAAAGGCTGGGCGCTTTTCATGGGGACGCCGAGGGGATGCAACAACCTGCTCGCGGATATGCGGGACGCGGCGGCCAAAGCCCCGGATTCCTGGGCGGTCTTCGTCTTCAAGGCGTCGGAAACCGGATACGTGGACGCGGAGGAACTGGAAAAAGCCAGAGCGGACATGACAGGCGAGGAATACGAACAGGAGTTTGAATGTTCCTTCGCGGCGGCGGTCAGGGGCGCCTTTTACGCCAAAGACCTGGACGCGGCGGACAGGGCGGGCCGCATCGGCGTGGTGCCGTACGAGCCGGAGCTTTCCGTGTCCACAGCCTGGGATTTGGGCATGGATGACGCTACCGCCATCTGGTTCTTCCAGACGGAACCGGGCGGGGATGTCCGGGTCATCGACTATTATGAAAACAGCGGCGAAGGACTGGATCATTATATTGAATTCGTCCTGGACAAAGGGTGGCGGTACGCCAGGCACATCGCGCCGCACGACATCCGCGTGCGGGAGCTCGGCACGGGCAAAAGCCGCCTGGAGACGGCGCGTGCGTTGGGGCTCGCCTTCACCCCGTGCCGGAACCTGCCCGTCGCGGACGGCATCAACGCGGTGCGGCGCCTGTTGCCCCGCTGCTGGTTCGACGCGGCCCGCTGTGCCGTCGGGGTGCGCGCGCTGCGCCAGTACCAAAAGGTTTGGAACGAAAAAATGGGGCTTTTCGGCAAGCCCCTGCACAACTGGACGAGCCACGCGGCCGACGCGTTCCGGTATCTGGCCGTGGGCCTTATGCCGGAAAAGACCGGCCCGAGGCAGGTGAAGACCATCAACAGGAGGTAATGACGTGGGGGGAGTGTCAAAGGTTTTGTCCAAGGCGCCGGGCAAGCTGTTCGGGCAGGTGTCGGGCGTCAAGGTTCCCGAGACGCCCGACCTTGAGAAGGAACGGGAAAAAGCCGAGGAAGCGGCTATTCGAAAACGGGCGGCCCTGGCGGACAAGGGCATGAGCGGCACGGTGCTCGGCGGGTCCTACGGGGACGACGGTAACGTCAAACGGAAAAAGCTGCTGGGGGAATAAATGAGCCAGGAATATATCCCGCCCGCGGGCACCGCGAGCGGCGTGGAACATTTCGCGGCCGTGGCGGACGCCGTCTGGAAGGGGCGCGAAATCATCGATGCGCGCATGGAGGAGGTTGCGCGGTACATTTACCCGGACCGGCAATCCTTCGCCCATCCCGACGACGGCAGTCCCAATTTCGGCCTCGGCCCGGATCAGGAAGGCCGCCAGGAAATATGGGACGGCACCCCGGAAGAAGCGGCGCAAATGCTCAGCGCGGCCCTTGGCGGCCTGTTGACCAACCCCTCCTCGAGCTGGTTCCGGCTGGAGCTCGCGGACGGCGAATCCGGTTTGGGCGGCGAGGCCGGGGAATGGCTGACGGAAGTCACCCGGCTGATGCTCCAGGCCCTTGCGGACCCGGCCAGCGGCTTTCAGAACGAGGTCAACGCCTTTTACATGGATCTGCCGGTTTTCGGCTGGGGGGTGTTCTGGAGTGAAAACCGCGTGGGCGAAGGGCTGCGTTTCCGCGCCCTTTCCCCGGCTCAGTGCGCCATCGCGGAAGATGCGGCGGGCCGGGTGGATACGCTGGTGCGGCGCTACACATTGACCGCCTCGCAGATGGTCGAGGAGTTCGGAGCCGCCGTTTCCGACGAGGTCAGGCGGTGCGCCGGGAAGGATCCCCAAAAGCATTTCGGGGTGACCCATCTCGTCATGCCGAGGGAAAAACTGCCGCCGGAAGCTTTACCCGGCGAGCGCGGACAGGAAAGCGGCGGCGGTTTCCTCGACGACGCGGCGGTCGTTCCCCGGGGGGAAGACGCCGAATCCGGGCCGGAGGCGGTTTTCGATCCGTCGGGGGGCGGCGGCGGTGAACCCGCCTTGCCGGATCGGCACCCCTTCGTCTCCGTGTACTATGAAACGGCCAACAAGCGGCTGCTGCACACGGGCGGGTATTTCGAGCTGCCGTTCCAGGCGCCCCGGTGGTCCAAGCGGAGCGGGGAGGTATACGGGCGCGGCCCAGGTCACGCGGCGTTGCCGGATATCCGGGTTTTGAACGCCGTTGCCGCCGCGCAGCTCACGGCGGCGGAGAAACAGGCCGATCCGCCTCTACTGGTGCCGGATGACGGGGTGCTCGGCAAAATCAACACGCATTCCGGTGGCATCACCTACTATACGCCCGGTCACGGCGACCGCATCGCCACCTTGCCGGTGGCCGTGAACCTGGAGGTGATGGAGGCCATCATCACCAAACGCCAGGATGCCGTGCGTCGCGCGTTTTTAAACGACCGCATCCAGCTCGCCGGCGGGCCCCGGATGACGGCCACGGAAGTGGCGGCCCGCGAGCGCAAGCAGATGCTGGTGCTCGGGCCTGTGCTCGGGCGGTTGCAGTCGGAATTTCTCGGCCCGCTGGTCGCCAGGGTTTTCGCCCTGCTGTACCGCGCCGGGACGCTGCCCGAAGCGCCGGAATCCCTGCGCGGCAGGGAGACCCAGGCCAAGTATGTCTCGCCCATCGCCCGCGCGCAAAAACAGGGAGAGGCGGAAAGTTTCGCGGCCGCCATGTCGTTCATCATGCCCATCGCGCAAGCCAACCCCGGCGTTTTGGCCAACTTCGACGGGGACGTGATCGTGCGCGATACGCAGGACATGTTCGGGTATCCGCATAAGTACCTCCGCGACGCGGCGGTTGTGGCGAGGGAACGCGAGGCCGCGAACGAGGCCGTGCGGTTTGCCGAGCGGAACGGCCAACCGGGAACAGTTCTTCCGTAACATTTTCAAGGGGGAACCATGATAGAGGGGATTCTTCTCAACACCCGCGCGGCCGTGGACAAGGCCGATCTCAGGGCCGCCTACCGGGGCGTTTTCGCCAGCCCGGCGGGCCGCATCGTGCTCGCGGACATCACCGGCAGCCTCAAGCGCGTCCCTTTGCCGGGCCAGAGCGCGGAAGAGCGCGCCTTTCACGACGGTGAGCGGGCTCTGGCTCTGCGCATCGTGCGCACACTCGTAACCACGGAGGACGATCATGGATGATTTCGGGGGAATGACGATGGAATCCGGACCGGACGCGGAAAACGGCACCGGCGCTTATGATGCCGCGTCGGAGGGCGGCGCGGCAACGGAACCAGCCTCCCCGGGGCTCGGTACGGCCGGCGCGGTTCCCGAGTCGGCGGAGGGCTACATCCTGCCCCAAAGCTGGGAAGGGGAAGGCGTACCCGGAGAGATCGCGGCCCAGGTTTCCGGTATCCTGGAGAGCGACCGCGAGACCTTCATGGAAGTCTGCCACGCCTGCGAGCTGACGGATACCCAGGCCGCGGCCCTGTTCGACGCTCTGGGCAAGACGCTTGCCGGAAGTCTCGCCGAAGACAACGCGGCGTATAACCGGAACCTTGAAGAGACGGTCACGGGGCTTTGGCCCAAAGATACGGCCAGGAATGTGGAAATCGCCCGGCGCGGCGCGCGGTTTTTGCGGATAGGGAACGAACTGGACGCGGAAGGGCTTTCCGCGCATCCCCTGGTGCTGCGCATGGTCCATGCCGTGGGGCGGATGGTCGGCGAGGACGCCATGCGGGGAAACGGCGCTGCCAAAGGGGGCTTGCCCGTGGGCGAGGCCGCGCGGGTCGAAATGCTCAAGGTCATCCAATCCGACGCATATCGCCGGAACGATCCCGCCGCTTTGCGCAAGGTCGAGGCCCTCGCGGCCCGGGTGAAACGGTGAGGGACGGGAAAAGCCCGGCGTGCGGCGCGGGCGGTGGATCCGGAGGGCGCTCCCTCCGGATCCGGTGCCGGGCGCGCCCGGCCCGCGCAAGACAGGGAAAGCGCCCGGCCGCAATGTTTGGGAGCCGCCGTCCGCCATCCGAGCGGAAACCGGCGCGCGAGGCGGGGAGCGCCATCACGGACCCCGTTCCCCGCCCCGCGCGTTGGCTTCGGCTTGAGACAACCATGTAACGAGGAGAAAACAATGGCTGATATTTCGAGTACGTTCATCACACAATACGAGGGCGAGGTTCACGTCCAGTACCAGGAGGGGGGAAGCCGCCTGCGCAACACCGTGCGGCTGAAATCCGGGGTGGTCGGCTCCACCACCAAGTTCATGAAGATCGGCAAGGGCGTCGCCACGCAGAAAACGCGCAACGGGGCCGTGACGCCCATGAACCTTGACCACGCGCAGGTGGAAGCCGTCCTCCAGGATTGGTATGCCCCGGACTACGTGGACAAGCTCGACGAGTTCAAGATCCAGCACGACGAACGCCGGGCGCTGGCCCAGGCCGGGGGGTACGCCGTGGGCCGCAAGGTCGACGAGATCATCATCGCGGCGGCGCTGAAAAACCTGCCCGCCAGCCAGGTTTTGGGCACCGGCACGGCGCTCCTGAACCTGGACGGCTGCCTGGAAGCGTTCGCGCTCATGAACGAGGCTTCCGTGCCCGACGACGGCAACCGGTTCGCCATAGTCGGCCCGCAACAGTGGAACGCGCTGTTGCAGATCGAGCAGTTCGCCAACGCGGATTACGTGGGCGACGGCGATTTCGCCTGGCTCAAGGGCACGGAATCCAAACGCTGGCTCAACACCGTGTGGATGATGCACACCGGGCTGGAAAAGACCGGCACCGGCGCTTCCGCCGCCACCAAATGCCTGATGTACCACAAGAGCGCGATCGGTCTCGCGGAGAACGGCAAGGGGGTTACCTCGGAGATCAACTACGTGCCGGAGAAGGCAGCGTTTCTGTGCAACAACATGATCTCGGCCGGGGCCGTCGCCATCGACCAGGACGGCATCGTCTGCATCCACGTCAAAAACAAGTAGGTGCGTATGGTCAGGAACCGTATGGGGAAAACATTCGAGGCCAAACGCCTCACCAGCACCGGCTGCGGGATATGGAAATACGACGCCGCGGGCGCGGACGTAACGGCCGTGGGGGAGAGCGGTTTTTTCGCCACGGCGTTCGAGCGTTATGGGATGCGGCCCGGTGACGTCGTCATCGTCAACGCGGGGGACGGCAACGTCTTTCTCGTCGGGGTGTAGCCATGAACGCGTCCGTGGCGGATATCGTCAACACGGCCCTGGATTACCTGGGGCAGGCTCCCATAACCAGCATGGACGAGCGCAGCCCCAACGCCGCGCGTGCCCGCCGCATGTGGGCGGGCGCGCGCGACGGGGTGCTCCGCGCCCATATCTGGAAATGCGCGCAGAAACGCGTCCGCCTGGCGAGGTTGGCGGCCCGGCCCGTGTTCGGGTTCGACTACCAGTACCAGCTGCCGCCGGACTTTCTGCGGCTGGCGGCGACGGAACCGGACGACGCGCGGTTTTCCGTCGAGGGCGACCGCATCATGACGGACGCGCCGGAACTGAGCATCGCGTATGTGGCGCGGGTCGAGGACGCCAACCTCTTCGACGCCGCCCTGCGCGACTGCCTGGCGCTGAAGCTCGCCGCCATGATGGCTTACGGGGCCACGGCCTCGACATCGCTCACCCAGGCGCTGGAAGCCCAGTACCGGGACCGGCTCAAGGAGGCAAAAGGCGCGGACGCCCGCGAGGGCGAGGCGCGGGCGGTCAAGGGACCCGGCCGCTGGGCGGCGGCGCGGCTGGGCTGACGGGGGATTCCCGCATCTGACGGCAACCAGGCCGGAGCCAACGATTCGATGCGGGATGGTTCATACGAGAACGGTAAACAGGAGGGAGGAATGATGCGGCAACGATCGGTAAACCGTGCGGCGCTTCCCCTCGGATGACCCCGCGGATATCGGAAGCGAGCTGGATTATCTGATCCGGACGTCGGAGGCCTTGGCTTCCTTCACCATGGTGGATCCGGCGGAGGAAGCGGTCAGGAAGGAATGCCTGGCCCATGTCCGGGAAAGCCTCCGGATCATGCGGCAGGAGAATCCCGATCGACTCCCGTCCCAAGCCTGGCCCGTGAAAGAATAGTTGCCTGAGCGTCGCGGGTACACCCATACCGGGCCCGTTCCGCCCGGACGGCAAACAACAACCATCAGACAGTCCAGCGCCCCGCTTTGCCGGGGGCGCGCCCGTCGCCGGAACAGCCGGTCTCTCGGCGCGCGCGTCATGCGTATACTAGCAACAATACAATGCCTAAGGGGGAACTATGGCACAACGGTATCGTCCTCGTCCCATGCCTTTGTCGGACGAGGAGTTTGAACGCCTGATGCGGGCGGAAGAGGCGCTCGCCAACGCGGGCGGCGGTTTTTTGGGCGACGGCAATTCCGCCGGGGATGACTGGCGGCTGCCGGTTTACACCTCCAACGGGCCGCGAGGGGAAAGCGTTTCCGTGGGCCAGGCCCCGCATTCGAGCGACGGGGACATCCTCGAGAGTATCCTGAGCCGGATCGGAAAGAAGGAGAAACCGGATTCCCCGGACACCAGGGAAGGCGAACCGAAGGCGCCGGAACAGCAGCCCGCGCCCGGCGGCGCGGACGGAAAGAATGAGCCCCCGGCCGGAAAAGGCCCGGATGAAGGCCTCCCGGGCGTGGGG
>JAJBSY010000164.1 GCA_020861205.1 Deltaproteobacteria bacterium
AACTGGGCGAACGCGGCTATCCCGACGCGTCCATTGAGGACGTGCTCAGCTACGAGCTGTTCCCGGAAGTCGCCATCGAGTTTTTCAAGAAGAACCGTTAGGCGCTTCACCTGCATCGAAAGAGCGCCCTCGCCGTCATGCGCGGCGGGGGCGCTCTTTTTTGGACCGTCGCGGGGATCAGGGCCGGGAGCAGAGATCGACGATGGCCTCTTCCACCGCGGCCCGCATGGGATGCCCGGGAGGAACGCGGTTCAGGGTATCGGCCCCGAGATAGAGGAACGTTTGATAATAGTCGGCGTACAGCCCCCGTGACAGCAGCAGTTCTTTAACCTGCCGCATGCGGAGAACGCACTGCATCCCCGATTCGCCCGGATCGATGCCCGTGGATTGACCCGGCCGGTGGGTTCTGTAGACGAGCAGCCGCTTGTCGACGCGGACGATCCTGGAAGCCGGGAGAACCGACGCCCAGTGGAAGTAAGTATCCGCGCGCGCGAAGTCGTCCACCGGGAAAAAGATGCCGTTTCCCAGCAGAAACGAGCGCTTGCAGAGCTTGCGCCACGAGGTGGGCGAGAGTTTCAACAGCCGGTCCTTCCGGCCGACTTCGTCCAATGTTTCAAAATCCGGAGCCATGACCTGTTCCCAGAATTCGACGTCCGCCGGCGGGAGCATTCGCAAAAGCCGCATGGAATACATTGAGAAAGAGCAGACGGCCAGGTCGGCCTCGTCCTTTTCCGCGGCCGCGAGCAATTCCCGGAACATTTCCGGCAGGGCGTAATCGTCGCCGTCCACAACGCCGATGTACCGGCCGCGCGCGTTCTTTATCCCGAAATTCAGCGGAAAGGCGGAAAGCCCAGGGCTGGTCTCCGGCAACGGAAAAACCCGCACGTTGCGATGCCGCTTTTCGTATGCTTCGCATAAAGCGAGGCTCCCGTCCGTCGACTTGTCGTCGATCAGCAGAATTTCGTAGTCCGCCGGGTCGAGGGTCTGGGAAACCAGGCTGGCCAGGCATTCTTCCAAAAACGGCATCGCGTTGTAGACCGCGACGAGGATCGAAAGGCGCGGCGCCATGGCAGCGCGGCTACTTCGGAACCGAACCCATGACGGGTTTGAGGCATCCGCCGAGCCAGTTGATCATCTCGCCGAGGTTGGTCATGTTGGCGAGACCTTCCGCGTCGACGGAAACGTCCCCTTCCAGCAAACCATAGCCCATGTTCCAATAGCGGGATCCGGGTACGACCATATTGCTTTTCAGAAACATATGGTTGATGGTGTCAAAGGCATGGGTCGCGCCGCCGCGCCTGACCGCTATGACCGCCGTGCCGATTTTGCCCGCCAGCGCGCCGTCGTTGGAGCCGGAAACGTAGCCGGACCTGTCGATAAGCGCCTTCATTTCGGCCGTAACGTCCGTGAAGTAGGTGGGCGTGCCCAGGATGATCGCGTCGGCTTCGAGCATCCGGGCATAGATGTCGTTGAAGGCGTCCTTTGTAATGGCGCACCGGTTGTTTTTCAGCTTCCTGCACTGCATACAGGCGATACAGCCGGACATGGGCTTGGCGCCGATTTTGATGACCTCGGTCTCCCAACCGACGTCTTTGAGCGGTTGGAGCACGCGGCCGATAAGAATGCCCGTGTTGCTGTTCGTGCGGGGACTGGCGTTAATGGCGAGAGCGAACATGGCTTCCTCCGGTTATGGGATTATCCCGCGTAGTTGCGTAACGTCCAGAAAACAATGGGTGCCAGGGCGAGGCGGTACCAGGCGAAGGGCCGAAGCGATATCCGCCCCACCAGCCCCATGAACACCTTGATGGCGACGAGCGCCACGAGCAACGATACCCCCATGCCGAGAAGGAAGAAAGGAATATCACTCGTTTTGAGAATATCCAGGGACTGGAACAGGTCGAAGGCGGTGGCGCCGAACATGATGGGAACGGCCGCGATGAAGGAGTATTCGGCCGCGACATCGCGGCGCGCGCCGAGCGCCATGCCGCCCATGATCGTCGAAGCGGACCGCGAAAAACCGGGCCAAAGCGAAAAACATTGGCACAGGCCTATTCCCAGGGCCATGCGCGGCGTGATCGCGTCCAGGCCCGTGACGGATGGCGGCCTGCGCCCGCGTTCAACGAGCAGCATGGCGACGGCCCCGACAACCAGCGCCAGCGCGACGCTGGCGGGGTTGAACAGCTCTTTCTTGATGGCGTCATGGGCGAAAAAGCCGAGCACCGATGCGGGAAGGCAGGTCAGAAACAGGAGATATATCCCGCGCGCGCCGGAAAACCCGCCGGGATGGGCGGCGTCGGGACGCAACAGGGCGTAAAACCGGCGGCGGTACAGGAGAACCACGGCCAGGATGGATCCGAGCTGGATGACCACCTCGAATGTCTTCATGCGAAGCGTGTCTTCGCCGATAAGCGCGTTGGTTATGATGAGGTGGCCGGAAGACGAAACCGGCAAAAACTCGGTGAGTCCCTGCACGATTCCCAGAATCACGGCCACGAGCGTCTCGGGCATGGTTGCTTCTTTACGGCGCGGGAGGCTCTCCCGCGCCGGATTGGTCCTTGGTCGTTATGCTTTTGCGTTTAGGAAGCGTAGGCTTTCAGCTTGCCGAGGCCTTCGCGGATATCGGACGCGTCGATGCCGGAAAAGGCCAGGCGGATGTACCGGCGCGTTTCACCCGGCAGGGGGCGGCCGAAATGCAGCCGTGTGCAGAAGGAGACCCCCGTCTTGGTCAAAACATCCTCGGCAAAGGCGTCGTAGTCATCGCCAAATCCCTTGCGGTCCATCAGGTCCGTAACATCCGGGTACAGGTAGAAGGATGCGTTGGGCTTGATGCAGGTGACGCCCGGCGTGCCGTTCAGGATATCCACGGCGACATCGCGCCGTTCGCGCAGGGTATCGACAATTTTTTTCGCGCCGCTCTGGTCGCCGGTGAGTCCTTCGACGCCGGCCCACTGCACGAACTGGCAGGTGCAGGATTCATAGTTGACGTTGATCTTGTTGAAAATGTCGATGACTTCCTTCGGGCCTATGGCGGCGCCGAGCCGCCAGCCGGTCATGGCGAACTTTTTGGAGAAGGTGTAAAGCAGGACGCTCCGCTCGAGCATGCCGGGCAGGGATACAAGGCTGGTGGCCTTGTCGTCGTAATGGGTTTCGAAATAGGCCTCGTCCAGCAGAACCGACAGGTTGTGGCGGTTGGCGATGGCGGCCATGCGTTCCCGTTCGGCCGCGGAGAGCTCCGCGCCCGTAGGGTTGTGGTAATCGTTGATAATGAGCAGTTTGGTCTTGGGCGTAATGCGTTTTTCCAGGGCATCCAGATCAAAGGTGAAGTAATCGCCGGCCGGGATGATGGGGTACGGCAGGACCTTGCCGCCCAGGAATTCGATCTGGGATTCGTAAATCGGGAAACCGGGGTTGGGGCAGAGCACCTCGTCCCCGGGATTCATCAGGGCCATGAGAAACTTGGAAATGACCGGTTTGCCGCCGGGTTGCACGGACACGTTCTCCATGCTGTAGGCGGTGCCGCGCTTGGCGTTGGTGTCCTGGGCCAGGGCGTCGCGCAAGGGAGCGATGCCCGCGGGCGGGCAATACCCGGTCTTGCCGTCGCGCATGGCTTTTATCGCGGCCTCCTGCACGTTTTGCGAGGTGGGCATGTTCAGGTCACCCAGATGGAAGGGGTAGACCTTGCCGCCCGAGTCGGCATGGGCGGCGGCTCTGGCCGCGACGGCAAAAGCGGTTTCCGTGCCAAGTCTGCTGATACTTTCGGCGATGCGCATAGAGGCTCCTGCGTGAAGAGTTAGGGGAGGCGCCGGATTTTCGTCATACTGCCGGGCGTCCCGTACGGCATGTAAATTATCCCGGCAACGGTATAGGCAAGGCGGGGCCTTTGTCAATCGGCATGGGCCGGAAACGCCTCGTTGTCCCGCAAGGGCGTTACGTCGGAGCCGTACCGGGCCATGCGCCTGCCGGACTCCAGGTAGTGCGTGCGCACGGCCTGTTCGATGCGGCCCGGATCCCGGCTTCTGACCGCATCCAGGACGAATTGGTGCCGCCCGTGTATCTCCTCGGGGACGAACGCCTTGGTCCAATACTGGTAGAGAAGAAACTTGGAAAGCCCCTGGCAGCATCGTCGGGAAAGCGACCGCAGCAGTTTGTTGTCGCTTTTGGAAAACATGTGCTCATGAAAGGCGTTATCCAGTTCTGCGATGATGTGGATGCCGTTCGGGGCCTTGGCGGAGGCGGCCATTTCCCGGACCAGTTTTTCCATGCCTTCGAAGTCCGTTTCGGTAAACAGGTGGATGGTTGACGCGACCGCCGCTCCCTCAAGGATGCCGCCGGTCATGTAGCTATCGTAAATTTGCCGGGCCGTCAGGCTTGTAATGAATTTACCCTTTTGCGGGACGGAAACGAGCAGCCCGGCTTCCGCCAAGTGCTGCAACGCTTCGCGTACGGGCGCCCGGCTGACGTTGAGGCGGCCGGCGATATCCACTTCGTTTACCTTGTCTCCCGGCGTATACTCGCCGTTGAGGATGCACTCCTTGATGTACTCCCGGATCTGCTGGCTGTAAGTGAGTTTTTGAATCCCTTTCATGGTTTCTCCCGGATCCGCGCTTTCAATTTTTTTCGAAGCACACCAAGGTCCAGCTTACACCCGGACGGCCGGAATGGTCCGCGCTTTCGGCGTGTCCCACGCACGTCATGCCGTGTTCGTCCGCCAACGCGACGATTTCCTCGCGAGGAACCGGGAACATCCGTCTGCCGGCCGGTATGGGGCCGTTCCTCAGGGAAAGAACGAACCGGCCGCCCGGCGCGAGCATGTTCCCGCAACGGGCCACAAGCGCCGGACGTTCATCGGCGTCGAAATGCATCAAGACCGCGGCCATCAGGATAAGACCGTATGGTCCGTCAAGAGGAGGGGCTTGAAGCTTGGCCAGCTCCGGAAGAGCGTCGTCGATCCAGGTCAGCGGAACGTCGGTATGCAGCCTTTGGCCCGCTTCGCGCAGCTCCTTCGTGGGTTCGACCGCTACAACCGCGTGGCCGCGGCGGGCAAGAGCGGCGGCATGGCGGCCGGTGCCCGCGCCGATATCGAGAGCGCGACAGGGGCGGTCGGGGAACAGGTGCAGAATGTCGGCGAAGATCTCCTCAAAGGAGTGCCGCTCGTAATTGCGTATGAGTGTTTCAGCCTCTTCCGCGTAACCCGCCATTGATGGATGCGCGCTCATGCATTACTCCCCGAAAAGGATTGATGGTATATGATATACCTTTCATCGAGGCGGGACACAAGGCTTTGTATGGAGCGTGTTGTCAGCCGGGGATAATTCCGGCATTATGCCCGCACCATTACGAGAGAGGCAGCCGTGAACGATCTTTCCCCCACAATCTCCATGCGCATTGTCCAGGTGGTGAACGTGCGGTGGTTCAACGCCACGGCGTGGTACGGGCTGTTCCTTTCCTCCCTGTTGCGCGAAGCGGGCCACACGGTGCGGGTCATCTGCCTTCCGGACACGGATTCCTTCGCGCGGGCCCGCGACATGGGGCTCGATCCGGAACCGCTGGACCTGAACGGCCCGACGGCTCCGGTGAAGGCCTTCGGCCCGTTGAAGCGGCTGGTCCGGGATTTTTCACCGCATATCGTCAATTGCCACCGGGGCGAATCGTTCCTTCTTTGGGGCCTGCTGAAGGCCGCCGGCGGGTTCGGCCTCGTCCGCACCCGGGGCGACCAGCGCCCGCCAAAGGGCAATTTGCCGAACGTCCTGCTTCATGCAAAGGCGGCGGACGCGGTCATCGCCACAAGTTCCGGCATTGCGGCCGGCGTGCGCCGCATTCTCCGCGTGCCGGAAGACAAGGTGCACGTCATTTACGGCGGCGTGGATACCGGCCGTTTTCACCCGGACGCCAAGGCTCGGGAAGCCATGCGCGCGGCCCTGGGCCTGTCTTCCGGGGAAAAGGCCGTAGGGCTCGTCGGCCGTTTTGACACGGTCAAGGGGCAGAAGGAGCTGATAGCCGCCTTCGCCCGCTTGCGGGAGCAAATGGGCGGTACCGCGCGCGGATTGCGGCTGGTGCTTGCCGGTTTCGGAACGTCGTCCACCGGCGAGGAAGCCGTCCGGGCGTGGGTGCGCGAGGCGGATATCGGGGAGAGCACCATTTTCGCGGGCCGATGCGACGACGTGAACGCGCTTATGAACGCCCTGGACCTGGGCGTTGTGGCCTCGCTCGGCTCGGAAACCATAGCCCGCGTGGCCCTGGAAATAATGGCCTGCGGTGTGCCGCTTATCGGTACGCGCGTGGGCGTGATGCCGGATCTGCTGGCGGATGACGCGCTCGTGCCGCCCGGCGATGTCAACGCCATGGCAACGGCCTTGTGCCGCTTTGCGGCGGACGCGGCCTTCGGGGAAACGCTGCGCCTGGAGCAGGGCAGGCGAATGGCACATCTGAGCGGAAAGGATTTTCTGCAACAGACAGTGCGCGTCTACAGGGACGTGCTCACGCGGATCAGGAGCCGTTCACGGAGCTAGGCGGCAGCTGCCTCCCGTAAGCCCGTCTTCCGCCGAGCCCGGCGCGGAAGCCCGGTGCCGCTTGCAATGGGAGCGGCAGGCCAATGGGCATCCCAGCCTTACATCCCCAGGTACAGGTAGCGCTTGATTTTCTGGGTCGGCGTTTTCTCGAAAGGTTCGGGCTGCAAGATGGCCTTGTGGATGCGGATGAAGCTCGATACCCTGGTATTGGCTTCATTCCGAATTTTCTCCAGAAGCGCCAGTTCTTTTTTACGGCGTTCCTCGTCGGAATCGCCGGCGTACAGCGCGTCAAGGTCCTCGGACGCGAGATGGACGCGGGCCACCAATTTGCCTTCATGCTGGATGACGAGCGATTCGGCGACATGCTCCATCTGGTTGATGACGGCTTCCACTTCTTCCGGGTAGATGTTCTCGCCGCTCGGTCCGAGGATAAGATTCTTGCGCCGTCCCTTGATGAAGACATAGCCGTCCCCGTCGATACGGGCCAGGTCGCCCGTCCGCAGCCAGCCGTCCTCGGTGAAGACCTCGGCCGTGTCCTGCGGCGATTTGTAATATTCACGCATGACGTTCGGCCCGTGGACGAGCAGTTCGCCTTCGCCGTTGTCGTCCGGGATGTCGATACGCATGGAAACGCCGGAAAGGGCGTACCCGGAAGACAGGTAACGCGTGGTCGCGACCTGGGCGGCGGAACAGAGCGGCGCGCCTTCGGTGAGACCGTACCCCACCACGTACGGGAAATTCCCTTCGCGCAGAAATCGTTCCACAACCGGGGCCAGCGGCGCGCCGCCGATGGCCATGATGCGGAGTTCCCCGCCGAAGATGGCCCGCAGGCGTTTGCCCGCTATCCGGTGCAAAAATTTGCGGATGGCGGGTATCCGGTAAAGCGCACGGCGGATTTTGTTGGACGTGAGCTTGGGCAGGATGATGTTACGGAAAATTTTCTCGATAATCAGGGGAACCACGAGAAGGGCCGTGGGCCGGACCCGTGCCAGCGCGGGCAGAAGCGCCCTGGCCGTCGGCGGCCGATCGAGATAAAAAACCTGCGAGCCGTTCAAAACCGGCAGGACCAGCCCGAGGGTGCATTCATAGGTGTGGGGCAGCGGCAGGAGGGAAAGCAGCCTGTCGTCGGGCCCCAAAGCGAAGTAGTCGCGAATGTGCGCGGCGTCGTAGACGATGTTCTTGTGGGTGAGGACGACGCCCTTGGAATAGCCCATGGTCCCGGAAGTGTAGATGATGACCGCGACGTCGTCTTCTCCGGGTTCTTGCGGAACGATATGGGCAAGGCGGAGCGTCTGCTCCCTGAGTTTGCGGTATTCCCGCAGGCCCGCCGCCTTGAGACCCTTGAGCGCGTCGCGGGTGACGCCCTGTTCCAGAACCCGGAAGGATTCCAGGTTGATGAAGACCGGGGCGGGGTCGAACGAGGCGTCTTCGATCTTCGGAAACATTTTTTCCGTGACGAAGACGGCCTTGGCGTCCGAGTGGCGGATGATGTAGCGGATCGCTTCCGGGTGAAAATCCGTGAGGATGGGGACCGCGACGGCGCCCATGCAGGTGATGGCGTAGTAGGCGACGCCCCAGTGGGGACAGTTTTCCGCGAGGATGGCCACGGAATCGCCGAACCCGACGCCCTGCTCGCCGAGGATGGCCGCGATGGCTTCCGCGGATTCCTTGAGTTCCCCGTAGGTAAGCGGCTCGCCGCCGACCCAGGAGA
The DNA here is from genome assembly GCA_020861205.1 of Deltaproteobacteria bacterium. Taxonomy (GTDB): domain Bacteria; phylum Desulfobacterota; class Desulfovibrionia; order Desulfovibrionales; family Desulfovibrionaceae; genus FLUQ01. The sequence goes on from JAJBSY010000164.1 coordinate 8,221, forward strand.
GGGCGGGCGAATCGGGGTATCGCCTGGCCGTGCCCTCCAGCACGTGGCGGAGGGTCATGGCCGGTAAGTCATATGGCATTAAGTGCTCCGGAAAAACAAAAAAAATGATGGCGAGTGTAAAGAAAGCGCGCACCCCGCGCAAGGAAAAGTACTGAACGGGATTTGCCCGGCCGGGCCGAGGGTTGGCTGCGGCGCGGCACGTTGCGGCGTAGCCGGTGCTCGCGGTCCTGAATATTACGCCCGCCGCTCCAGAAAACGCAGGAGGCCGTCGAGAATGGTATACGGATTGGGCGGGCAGCCGGGAATGAACAGGTCGATATCCAGGTGCGGGGAGACGCCGGCGGCCTCCTGGTCCAGGTCTTTGAACAATCCACCGGAGATGGCGCAGGCGCCCGCCGCGATGACCACCTTGGGGCCGGGCATGGCGTCGTAACATTTCCGGAGGGCGAGGTGCATGTTGCGCGGCACCGGGCCGGTAACGAGCACCGCGTCGGCGTGGCGTGGCGAGGCTACAAAGTCGATGCCGAAGCGGGCGAGATCGAAAACCACCGTGGTCAGCACGTTGCAGTCCGCTTCGCAGGCGTTGCAGCCGGCTGCGGAAACTTCCCGGATGCGGAACGAACGCTTGAACAGCTTGCGCAAATCGGCCGGGGTGGCCGGTTCGTGCGCGGCCCCGCCATCCCCGTCCGGGCGGACGAGCAGTTCCTCCCGTGCAAGCGCGGCCATCCTGTGCCCGCCGTCAAAGGTCACAAGGCCGGGAGCGGCATTGGCGCAGGCGCCGCAAAAGACGCACAGCCCCATGTCCAGGCAGGGGCCGTCTTCCTTTTGCGTGAACGCACCGGTCGGGCAGGCGTTTACGGCCGCGGCGGCCGATTCCGGCTGCGCGTCATGCAGCACGGGCTTGCCCCTGAAACGCTGCGGCAGAACAGGGTCCTTGGCAGGGTAGGGGACGGTGCGGTATTTCTGGCGCAGGCGCTCGGTCACTATTTTGAACATCGCGGCCTCACAAGTCATGTCCGCAATACGACAGGTTGAAACTTTTGTTGCACAACGGAAAATCCGATATCTGCTGGTCCCGTAAGGCAAGAGCCAGTCCCATCCAGTTATGGAAGGAGGGGTCGGTGACGGCATAGTGGAAAAAGCGGCCGTTTTCGTCGGTCAGGGCGGCGTGGCAGATCTCGCCGCGCCAGCCTTCGACCAGCGCCACGCCACAGGAA
>JAJBSY010000060.1 GCA_020861205.1 Deltaproteobacteria bacterium
TTTTGATGGAGCACGGCGTCCAGCATGGGCAGGTTGGGGTCCGTGTTGAGTTCGAGCAGGCCGAAACCGTCGCCGCCCTGGCCGTCGGCCTTGGTCTTGATGCCGATCTGGGAAAGGGAGGTATACAGGTCCCCGAGCATGAGGTCCCCTTGCTTGTACATGGGGACGAAGCCCAGCGGCATGCCGGCCGTGGCCTGTTTCATCCGGGAACTGATGAGCTGGATGCCGTAGTTGCCCGTCAGGATGGACCCTTTCTGCATGTCGTAAAGGGATTCCGCGTAGTTGAGGTCAACCGTGGCCTTGTTGGCGTCGTACTTGGTCAGTTCGGTGATGGTGGTGCGCAGGTTGTTCACCGCGTCCACGAACTCCACCACGTTTTCGGTGATGGCTTCGGAATCCGTGTTGACGCTGATGACGCTTTCGCCTTGCCCGATCAGGGTGAAGGTGAGGCCGTCGACCACGTCGCTGACCGTGTTGCTGGGAACCTCCAGCCAGTTGTTCGTGCCGGAAGGCCAGCCGTCGATCTTGATCTGGGCGTTTTCGCTGTGCCGGATTTCCCACACCGGATCCGAACCGGTAAATCCGGGGTCGGCCGAGGTCGTGGTCGGGATGCCGAGGCCTTCGAAGTTGCCGCCCTTGGGGACGACGATGGCCTCACCCGGGACGGTGCCCTGGAAGTGGAGCTCCACGTTGCCGTTGGCGCCTTCCGTGGCGGTTATCGCGTTCAGGCCGGGGGGCAGGTCCGCGTTCAGCGCGGTAATGAAATCCTGCATCGTGGCCTTGCCGTTTATATCGATGTTTTTCGTCACCCCGTTGTACGTGTAGGTAAAAACCTGCATGGAAGAGGACGAGTTCGCGTAGACCTCGCCGCCCCCGTTCAGGTTGGCCCAGGCCACGTTCGTCTTGTAGGTAAGCTCGTGCGGCGGAAAGGTGGAACCGGCGAATCCGCCTTCCAGTCCCTCGGTCGAAAGGATGGCCAGGTCGTTGTCCTCGCCCTGGTCCATGCCCTTGATCTGGAAGGTGACGCCCTCGGACCCCTTGATGATGGTCGCCCGCACGCCGGGGTTGCCGGTATCGTTGTTGATCATGTTCTTCAACGCTTCCAGCGAGGTGTTTTTCGGAACCGTCAGCTTGCGGACGGTTCCCTTGTATTCGTATGAAAACGTCGCGTCGTCCGGGCCGTTGTTGACCTTGGACGAACCGGACGCGAACATGCTGTTCAGGCTCCAGATCGAGGTCGTGGCGACCTTGTTTATTTCAAGCTTGTAGCTGTTGGAGATGGCCTCGCTGTTCGCGATGGCGGTGGCCTTGCTGGGCTCGGAACTGGTGGCCGTTTTCACCAGGAACTTGTTCATGGAGTTCATCTTGGCGCATACGTCGCGCAAGTTGACCAACGCTTCGCGGACCACGCCGAAGGCGTCCTGGCGCTCGCGCCAGTCCGCTTTCCAGCGCAACATGCGCTGGGTGGGAATCATCTCGATCTTCCGCAACTGGTCGATCATGGCGTTGAAGTCGGTTCCGCCGCCAGTAAGGCCGGCGATGCTCAATCCGCCGGAAAGGTATTCCGAGGGAAGGTAGCTGGAGGATGACTGAACCGTGCTGCTCATAATCTTGCTCGCTTGTTGGAAAATTTTGCCCATGCCGTGGAAGACAGGGGTGGCATCGCAAAATATGCAAAGGTGATGCCAGTTTTTCCGCAAGGTCCCCGGGAGCGGAACACGCGGGCCATTCCGGGGGCGTCACTGGTTTTATCGGTCAAAATCGGGGAGATGTTTAGGTATGGGCGGCAGGAAGACAGCCGGGAATAAAGGAAAAAAATGCCGCGCCTGCGAGCGCGGCCGGGGAAGACGCTTGTTCCGGTTACGGCGGCCGTTTGCGGACGGCCGTAACCGGGACGTTCATTCCAATCGTATGCGGGGCGGTCGGCTTCCCGCGGACGCGGAAACCGCTACATGATGCTGTAGGCCATGCGCGCGGCCATGGCCAGGAGAAGCACGCCGAAGCAGCGTTTGAGCGTTTTGACCGGCAGGGAGTGCGACAGTTTCACACCGTAGGGAGTCACGAGCATACTGGCCACGACCAACCCGGCGAGGGCCGGCAGGTAGACGAAGCCCAACGAGTACTCGGGCAGGGCGGCATGTCCCCATCCGTTGTAGATGAACCCGGCGGTGCCGGCCACGGCGATGGGAAAGCCCATGGCCGCGGACGCGCCGATGGTGTTGATGAGGGGCACGTTGCACATGGTCAGGAAGGGGATGATGAGCACCCCTCCGCCGATACCGACGAAACTCGCCACCACGCCCACGAAGGTTCCGGCCAGGAACAGGCCGAATGTGCCGGGCAGGTGGAACGAGGCCCTGGGCTTTATGTCCATGAGCCTCTGGACGGCAGTATAGGTCAGGAAGACGCAGAAAACGACCTTCAGGGGGGCCGTGGGGATGCTTGAAACCACGAAGGTGCCGCCCAGCGTTCCGATGAGAAGCCCCGGGGTCATGGCCTTGACGATGTCCCAGCGGACCGTGCCGCGTTTGCTGTGGGATCTCGCGCTGGTGACCGAGGTGAACATGATGTTGGCCATGGACGTGGCGAGCGCCATGTGGTGGGCGACGGAGAAGTTGACGTTCTGCAGCGGCAGCGTGATGTCCAGGATGGGCACGATGACCGTGCCGCCGCCGATGCCGAGAAGGCCTGCCAGGATGCCGACGATGACCCCGGCCGCAAGATAAATGGCGAGTATGTACATAACGTTCTCGAGTGTTAACGCTGTTGCGAAGCCGCCGGAGGCGCGTGGTCCGCCGGCGCTTCCTGAAAATAGGCCTTGTAGATAAGCCCCGCCGCGACGCCCAGGGCGAAAAGGAGGAGCAGCGTGGAGCGTTTTGCCTTTGCCAGCGCGCGTTGTACCGGGGTCCTGGCCAGGGAGACGGTAGTGGTTCGTTTGCTCATGCCGTTGCGTCCATAGTACTACAACCAGGCCGGGCCGCCCCCGGTGAACCAGGAACATGGCGGGCGAACCCCGGCTTCGAGCAGGCGGGGAAACACGTCGGTTTTATCCCCGGATGCGATAATTCCACCATCTTGCATCAGCATGAAAGAATCCGCAAGGTCCGCCATGAGATCCAGGTCGTGTCCGACCACGACTTGGGTGAGCCCGGCGGCCTTGTTCCGGGCGAGCGATTCGCGCACGGCCATGGAGGAGGGATGGTCCAGCCCGGCAAACGGCTCGTCGAGCAGGAGAATCTCGGGCAGAGCGGCCAGGGCGGACGCAAGACAGAGTTTTCGCTTCTGGCCGTGCGAGAGGGTGTGCACGGGCTGGTCGAGTGCGCGCTCCAGCCCGAAAATGCGGGCAAAGCCCAGCGCGCGTTCCTTTCCCGCCTGGTCGCTGGCGTCAATGCCGAGCAACAGATCCTCCTCGACCAGCGAGCCCAGGATATAGACATCCGGGTCCTGGGGAACGAGCGCCGCTTTTCCCCGCAGCTTGGACGCTTCGCGCGGCAGCTCGTTCCCGGCCACGGTCAGGCTGCCGGAGCGGGGCGCGAACAATCCCGCCAACAGGGCGAGCAGGGTCGATTTGCCGCTGCCGTTCACGCCGAGCAGGCAGAGGAGCTCACCCTCCCGGACGGAAAAGGTGAGATCCTTGAGCGTATCTTTTTCCGCCCCCGGGTGGCGGAAAAAAAGGGATGAAGCCGAAACGATCATGCGGGCAGCAGTCTCCTGACGGCAAGGAAGCGATAGATGAAGGCCGCGCCGATACATTTGAGCACCGCGCCCGGCAAAAACGGTATGACGCCCACAGCCAGGGCTTTTCCCACGGAGATTTGCAGCAGAAAGGCGAGTTGTGCCGTGCCTATACCCAGCGTAACGGCCTGGGCCGCGAGGCAATACAGCAAAAGCGCCCAAAGGGGTTTTACGGGAGTGCTTTTGGCGAAGCCGCACAGGATGGCCGTGGGCACGAATCCGATGAGAAAGCCGCCCGTGGGGCCGAGAAAGGCGGCAAGTCCGGCTTTGCCGCCCGTGAACACCGGCAGGCCCAGGCAACCGGCGGCCAGGTACAGCAGCATGGCGAAAGCGCCGCCTTTCGGGCCCAGTATCAGGCCGGAGAGCAGCACGAACATGGATTGCAGGGTGATGGGAACGGGGCTGAACGGCACGACGGGTATGGCCACGACGGCTCCCGCGGCGGTCAGGGCCGCCATGAGCGCAATCCAGACGATGGCGTGAATGGAGACCAGGGAGGATTGAGCGTCGTTCATGCGTAACTCCTTTATAAGACGAACGGCAGCGGCACGGTACAGCCGGGGTTCCGGAAAGTCAAATTGCTTTTGACCGGAGTGGCGCCTCACTTTGCGGGATACTTCGTCAGGCCCGTCCCACGTGAAGCGCATGTAGGGCTTGACGCACTCCGCTCCGGACGGAACTCGCCTTCCTTGTCTGAAGGCATTGCGACACTGAAACGGGCGCGTATCAGGCTTCCCGGCCTCGTCGCGCCGTCGGATTTAAGGCGGCCCGCAATCCGGTTTGAACGTGACGGCCGCCTTGTCCGGATGCGGAAAATTCTGTAATAAAGCGCCCAGCGAATGTTTTCCTGGAGAATGTCATGCCTTCCGCCTCACAGCCGCTTTCCGAACGCCTGGCCCGGCAGGTCCGCGCATGGCTCGTCCGCCTCGATACGCGCGTCCTGGTCGGCTTCGTCTCCGCCGCCGGGCTTCTGGCCTGGATCATGCCCTGGCCCGTGACGGTGTTCTTTTTTGCCGTCGCCTGCGTTTTCGCGTTCACGGCGGCCGTGGAATTGCGCGACGGCCGGGCGGCGCTGACCGCTTACGGGGTATTCGTCCTGGTCTGGACGGTTTCCCAGTTGGCGCTCTTTCTTCTTGAGCATCCCGGGCAGTTCCGCGAGGCGACCATCCAGGCCGCCCTGCTCGGCGGCAGGTTGTTCGTGCTGTTGGGGCTGGCGCTTGCCGTGCCGCTCGCCGCAACGCCGCTTATGCTTGCGCGGACGCTCACCTGGTACCTCGGCTGGCTGGTGGGTGCGGAGAAATGGGTTTGCTTCACCCTTTTCCGGAGAAAAATAACGCCGGTCCTCGCGGGAGGCGTATGGCGGGCGGCCCTGGCCCTTTGCCTGATGATGGCCTTTTTCCCCAGATCGATGCGGTCCATGAAGGAACTGCGCCGCAGCCTGCTCATGCGCGCGCCGCGGCTGCCGCTTTACAAACGGGCCGGTTTCATGGGGCTGGCCGTTTTACGGGTCGTCAGTTCCCAGACCTGGGATATGACACTGGCGATCGCGTCCAGGAACCTGTATCGCCCGGAACCGTGGGAATGGCCCCGGTAAGGGACCGGGCGGCTATCCCGGTTATTCGCGCGGTTTCGCGCGGCCTTTGGCCGGGATGAACGTGGCGGCGGCGCGGGCCGCGGTCTTGCCGCTCCGGTCCACGAAGCTGGCGGCAACGAGAATTTTGCGGGAAAGGACTTCCTCCACCGAAGCGATGGCGGTATAGGGCTCCCCCGGAACCAGGGCCGCCTTGAAGCGGATGGTATATTCCGCCGTGAACGCCCAGTCGCCGGTAACCTGTTTGACCGCCCAGGCCATGGCTTCGTCCAGCACGGAGGCGATAAGGCCGCCATGGACGATGCTGCTGTAGCCGCACCACGTCTCGTCCGGTATACAGGGGATGTGGACGGTGTTGTCCTTTTCGTTCCAGAGTATCCGCAAGTGCAGCGAACGCGGGTTTGAACCGTCGTTGTCACAGATGACGCATCCGGGCGACCCGGGTAGCGGCTGCAAGGTTGTCGCGCTCATGGCATGTTCCTGCTGCAAAATGTATAAAACGCCTGCCGGATTCCGGCAGGCGTTTCCTTCCCGCCAGGGCGGGAGACGGAAAACGGCCCGACGGGATTATCCGATGACGGCCATGACTTCGCCGGCGGAGAGACGGGAGCCGGCTTCCACCTTCACTTCCTTGACGGTTCCGTCTTCAGGGCAGGGAACCGGAGTTTTCATTTTCATGGCTTCCACGATGAACAGGACATCGCCCTTTTTCACCGCGTCGCCGGCTTTGACTTTCACTTCTTCCACCTTGCCGGGCATTCTTGCTTTCACTTCCATGAACAGCTCCTCTATATTGGTTTGGGTTTACCATCCACCTGTTCCGGCCAATATCCGGAAGTGGCACGTATCCTTTTCTCGGGTTGGCCCAGAGGATCAACCTATTCGAAAAAGCATAGCAGATATTTCCCGGCTCGTCAGGAAGAAAATGCCGTATTTCCTTGTTCTTTTTCTCACGAGCGGATAGTTGCGGGCGCCCGGCTCTCAAATTCACGGATCGCCGCGTTGAGCCGGGAAACCTATTTCACCGGAATCGACGCGCAGGCGTTCTCCGTCGTCCGTGACCGCCAGCAACGCGCCGGACGGGTCGAGGTCGAAGGCGACGGCGTGCCGGCGGCCGTACCCGTCCGGCAAAATGATGGCGTTGCCCAGTGTGCCGTTGCAGGCGAGCCAGGCTTCGCGTACCGGCGCGAACCCTTGCTCCCGCCAGCGGGCGAACCAGCGGTCGATTCCGGCGGCGACGGCCGTAAGGACAGCGGCGCGGGAGACGCTTCCGCCGGAAAGCAGGGCCAGCGAGGTGGCGGCGGACCGCAGGTAGGGGGGAAAGTCGGCTTCGTCCTGGTTGGCGTTGATGCCCACGCCGAGCACAAGGGGGATGGCCGGTGCCCGGTGATCGGCGATGGCGGTTTCGACCAGCAGGCCGCAGCACTTTTTCCCGTTCCCCAGGAGATCGTTGGGCCATTTTATGCGAAGGGATACGCCGGACGCCGTGAGGACGGCCTCGCGGACGGCAACGGCCAGGACGAGCGTGGATTGCGGCAGCGTCTCCAGGGGAACGGTTACCGGCAGGATGAAGCTGGCCCATATGCCTTTGCCGGTCGGGGATTCCCACAACCGGTCGTGGCGGCATTGCCCGTTGGTCTGGCTCTCGGCGATAACCGCGAGCTTTCCGGCGCGGCCCTCTTCGATACGGCGTTTGGCTTGGAGGTTGGTGGAGTCGAGCCGGGTATGGAATTCCATGTCCCAGCCGGGAAGAAAGGGGGGCGGGAAGGCGCCCCCGGGCGCGGCCGGCCGGGGAGACGCCGCGGTCTCCCCGGTATCGTGCGGTTTTACGCGCATTGAGCCGTCGTCAGGGCATCCAGCCCTGGGTCGCGATGAACACGCCCGTCGCTATGGCGGTGGTGATAACCCCGCAAATCTGCGTGCCCATGGCGATGGGCATGATGATGCAGTAGGGGTTTTCCTCCATGGCCACCTTTTGCGCTATCTTGGCGGTGGTGGGCATGCAGGAAACGGCGGCTACGCCGATAACGGGATTGAATTTGCCCTTGAATATCTTGTAGAAAATCCAGCCGCCCGCGATCCCGCCGAGCCCGGAAATGGCCAGGGCCAGGATGCCGATTATCACCATGATGAGAATCTTGTCGTTCAAAAGAACGCTCGCGTCGCAAAGCACGCCGAGAAGCAGGCCCATGAAGAACGTCGCGCCGTAGAGGATGGTGGATTCCAGCAGGTTTTGCAGCGGCTCGATTTCCGCTTCCTTGATGGCGACCCCGATGAAGAAGGAGAGGATGAGGGGCGCCGCCACCGGCAGAAGCAGGCACAGGATGGCGCAGAGAATGACGGTCATCAGGAATTTGGTTTTCTTGGAAACGTTGGGGACCTCGAATTCCATGTCGATGCCGCGATACCCGGCGGGTATCAGGGCTTTGAGCAGGAAGGGGTAGCCGACGTAGGTCAGGGACAGGTAAAGATACGCGATGATGGCGATGGGCACGAAAAGGTCTCTTGCCAGCATCAGGGCGGCGAAAAGGACCATGGGTCCGTCCGCGCCGCCGATGATGGCGACGGAAATGGCCTCGCCGGGCATGAGGCCCGCCATGCGCCCCACGATCAGCGTCGCGAACGTGCCCAGCTCGCCGAACAGGGCGAGAATCATGCACGTCCAGGGGCGGACCAGGATAAAGGATATCTCGCTCATGACCCCGATGCCCATGAAAACCAGACAGGCTATCAGCGCGTTGGCGAAGCTCAGGGTATAAATGGGCTGGAGGAAGTTGACCTGCATGATGTCGACCAGTTTGCCGGGGTCGCCTTCCAGGGGATTCAGGATGATGTTGCCGATGTTGGCCGCGTCCGGAGCGCCGAGGAACAGGACGCCGGCATTGATGGCGATCATGCCCAGGCCCATGGGGACCATGATGAGCGGTTCCAGCGTCCGCTTGAAGCCGTAATACGCGAGCACGATGCCGAAGAGGATCAGGCCGATGCGGAAACAGGCAATCAGGGGATCCTGGTAGAAGAGTGACGCGATGCCGGGAAACATTTGGGATAGTTCAGTCATTATTCGCTCCCTCCCCTAACAGTCGCCGTTCCGGGCGTCGACTTTGTTCATAACCTTGTTCACGCCGAGCACGACGACGATAACAAGCAGCGATATGACTGCCGTAAGGCCATAACACATCAGGGCATACGTCACTATGTTCATGCTCTGTCCTTGGGTTGAAAGTCCTGGCCGCCATTCGCCGATCGCATGGCGGCCGCGAAACACGCCTATCAAAACGGTAGGGTATGCCGTAGGCGTCGGCATCGCCGCGGAACCGCTTTCATGAGGCGGGCTTCCGCAGTCGTACACAGCGTCGCAAGATTGATTTGCAGATGCGATTTATGAGCGTATCGGAAGAAAAAGGTCAATAATACCCATTTCCCACAACATCAGGCAGAATATGCGGGGGCATACCCCGCGTCAAGACTTTTCGGGGGTTGTGAAAAAAAGCTCTTGCGCGGCGGGAGAATCCGGGGAAAGGCACGCCGGTCAGGTGATCAGGGTGGTGATGCCGAAAATGGCGGCAAGCGAAATGACGAAGAGCGCCACGTTCGTATATTTGCCGAGGGAATAGAGGACCAGCGAAAGAATGCCGGAAACGCTCCACCAGGCGATCCAGGAAACGGCCAGGGTGATGAGAAAGGAGGGAAGCTCGCCAAGGACGGCTTTGGGGGTTATCCCGCCGGCGAAGGCCGGCAGTTCCTCGAGATGCGGCAACAGGCTCATGTGCAAAAGGATCGCGAAGGTGGCCGCCGTTCCGAGTATGGTATAAAGGATGAATTTTC
>JAJBSY010000209.1 GCA_020861205.1 Deltaproteobacteria bacterium
GCCGGAAGCGTCACGGGTTCTGTTGACCTCGTAAACCGGGTGGCGTTCGGCCCAGGCGTCGCGGAACATGCCGCCCATGCGCCCGCGCGTTCCGACGAGGGTGAGGGAAAAGGTCATAAATCCTCGGTTAAGCGCGTGCCGGGCCGGATTCTTTTCCAGGCGTCCCAGAACGAGGGGAACGATTTTCGGACGCATGAGGGATCATCGAGGGCCAGGCGCATGTCCGTGAGTTCGAAAAGCGCGAGGCTCATCGCCATGCGGTGATCGTTGTGGGCGGAAAAGCGGATGGGTTTTCCCGAACGTTTCAATGCGGGAAGAATGGTCATGGAGTCATCCGACAGGGTGACCCTGGCCCCGGTTTTGGAAAGTTCCTCAGCCGGCGCGGCCAGGCGGTCGCTTTCCTTGTGCCGCAAGCTCCCGACGCCCTCCAGAACCGTCGGCCCCTCGGACAGGCTGGCGAGAACCGTCACCGTGGGCACAAGGTCCGGGCAATGGCGCATATCCAGCCGGATGCCGCGAAGGCGGCCGGGGCCGACGGTGACGCCGGTATCACTCCAGGAGACCGTGGCCCCCATGTCCTCGAGTATTTCCAAAATGCGGCGGTCTCCCTGGAGGGAGGAGCGCCTCAGGTTCGTCACCGTAACGGGGTTGGGCCCGATCGCGCCGGCCGCCAGAAGATAGGAAGCGCCGCTGTAATCGCCTTCGACCACGGCGTCGTCTCCCGCCGGCGGGCGGTATGCGCCCCGGCGGATCCTGAACCGCGTCGCGCCGGGGTGGGCGGTTCGCATCGTCCGCCAGTCCGTTTCCCGCCACTCCCCGTCCACCAGGGTCGTTACGGAAACGGCGCAGCCGGAATCCTCCATGGTTTGCAACGTGAGGCACACGTATGGCCATGAGGCGACCCTTTCCCCCGCGAGGGCCAGCCGCAGGCCGTTTTGCGCCAGAGGGCCGGCAAGGAGCAGGCCAGACAGGAACTGGCTTGAGCGCTCGGCGCGGACCGGCAGCCAGGAGCCCTCCGCCTGGGAAAGGCCCCGGGCGTCCAGAACCAGAGGGAGAAAACCGGGCTGCGCCTGGAAGTGAATATCCGTGCCGAGGATCGCGAGGGTTTCCAGGAGCTCGGTCATGGGCCGTTCGTGAAGGCGGGGAGCGCCGTGCACGGCGAAGGAACCGTCGCCCGCCGCAAGAACGGCTGTCAGCAGCCGACAGGAGGTACCGGATTCCCCCATGAAGCAGGATACCGGGGTTTTCCGGCCGCCGCGCGGAGGGCCGTCCATGCCGGCAACCGTGTATTCGCCCGGCGCCGTGCGTTCGATGCCCGCGCCGACGCTTCGCAGAACCTCGATGGTTCGCGCCGTGTCATCGCTTTCCAGGACGCGGGAAAGGCGGGTCGTCCCCCTGGCCAGGGCCGCCGCGACGAGCTTCCTGTGCGAAAGCGATTTCGACGGAGGGGCGTCCACGATGATGGGCACTGGCCGGGTGAGAGGCGGCTGCGTCATGCAAGGGATCCCTTCTGCATGTATCGTCCGGTCGGGTAGGAACCGAGAATCCGGAAGCTGTGGCAATGCTCCCGCACCGTTTCCAGCAGCGGGGCGTGCGTTTCGCCGGTGAGATCGCAGGAGACGGCGCAGAAGAAGCTGTATTTCCAGCGCTCCAGGTGCATGGGCCGGGATTCGAGCTTGTTCATGTTGACGCCCGCGTCCGCGAAACACTGGAGAACCGCGGCCAGAGCGCCGGGCCTGTCGGCCAGGGTGAACAGGACGGACGTTTTGAGGACTTCGCCGTTTTTCGCGCGCTCGGAAGCCGGGCCGGGCGCGGGATCAGGGCCGATGCACACGAAACGGGTCCAGTTGTCGCTGGTATCCTCGATGCTCCGGGCCAGGATGGAGAGGCCGAGGCGCGGGGCGAGGCTGCCGTGCCCGATGGCCGCCGCGTTCCGTTCGGCGAGAACCTTGTGGGCGGCGGCCGCCGTGCTGTCGACCGACAGCAGCTCGGCTTGCGGAAGATTGTTACGGAGCCATTCCGCGCATTGGCCCAAAGCCTGCGGATGGGAATACACGGTCCTGATGTCGGAGAGCGTTTTTTCGCGCGACATCAGGCTGTGGCTGATGCGGCTGAACCACTCGGACCGGATGTGCACGGTATGCGCGGCAAACAGGTCGATACTCTGCACGATGGTGCCGTGCAGCGAGTTTTCCAGGGGGATGACGCCCAGCTCGCAGTCGTTGTTTTCCACGGCCTCGAAAATATCGTCAAAGCGCGCCATGGCCCAGAAATCCATGGAGTTGCCCAAAAATTCCGTGGCTGCCATGTGGGAAAACGTGCCTTCCGGCCCGAGGAACGCGACCTTCAACGGACTCTGCAACGCCCTGGAGGAGGAAAGGATCTCGCGGTAAATGGACCGCAGGTGGGTATTGGGCAGGGGGCCCGCGTTTTTTTCGAGCAACGTTTCCATGAGCAGTTCTTCGCGCTCGGGCCTGAAGACCGGAGTTCCCCGTTTCTTCTTGATCGCGCCGACCGCGAGGCTGGCCGAAGCCCTGCGGTTGAGAAGGTCCAAAATGGCGCCGTCAAGGGCGTCTATTTCACCGCGGAGGCTTTCCAGACTGGATTCTTCCCGCCCGCCCGGGGAAGCGCCGCTGTTCGGAGAGGGAATGGTCTGCATGTTATTCCTCGCTGATGTCTTCGGTGATCCGGATGCCGAAATGCCTGCCCGCCGTGTCTTTGCGGCAGAGAACCCTGTCGCCCCTTTTGAGGGCGACCACGCTGACGGGTTCGCCGCCGGGCCGCACAAGGTTGATGGTTTCGGCATTCTGCAGGAATACGGCGCCCTCGGCGTCGCTCCCGTCGATAACGGCCTTTATCAGCAACATGGGGCGCTTTTCGATTTTGACCCTGCCGATGACGGCCGTTTCGGGCCTTCCCGCCTGGTCCACGATCAACACTTCGTCCCCGGCGTGCAGTTCCTCGAGGTAGCGCGTCTTGTCGCCGGGCATGACGGCATAGGCGTGCACGGCCCCGGCATTGACCCGGAACGGGCGCGGGGCGACGTAATCGTTGTGCTGCGTTTCCGCGTTCACCAGGAAGGTAAACGCGGCGGAATTGCCCACGAGCATCCCCTGGCCCGGGGAAAACCGGGAAAGGGTGTCCACGCAGACCCTGTGCCCCATGCCCACGGGCGCAACGTCCGTTATCGTGGCCTCGGTGAGCGGCAAAACGTCATCCGCCAGGGAAACGGCGGCCGCCATGGCCGCGAGGGAACCCAGCGATTCGGGCGCCACCACGACGGCCTCGACGCCCTTTTCCAGGATGCCGGACGCGAGCTTTGCCTCCTCCGGACGCGTCACTTCAAGCGCGAGCACGGCCTTGAGGCTGTTTTTCTGGGCATGGGCCAGCAGGTTTTCAACCGGGATGATCTCCCATCCCCGGTTCAGCACGACGAGGGGCGCGGTTCGCATGGCTTCCAACGCCCGTCGTTCGTCTTCCGCCCCCTCGAGCGACACGAACACGGCGTCGTCTCCGGAAAACACGTCGCACCGGGCCAGGGAGGCGGCCTGGGCCACCTGCTCCGCCGGGACGATGAGTCCCGTCGCGCCGGACTCCAGGGCCAGGGTCACGTCTTCCGCCGCGTAGGGGATGGATTTGAAGTAGATCGCGCGCATACTTATTCCTTTCCGAGAACTTCAAGGGCCTGGTCGACGCTCCAGCCCGCGTGCACGATGCCGGAGAGAGCCTGGACCATCAGGCGCGGCCTGGGGAACTGGAAGACGTTCCGCCCAATGGAGATGCCCTTCGCTCCGGCCTTCATGGCGTCGCTGACCATCTGCAGGAATCCCTTGTTGGAGCCGTTTTTGGGTCCGCCCGCGATAAGCACCGGGATGCAGCATCCTTCCACGACCCGGTTGAAAGAGTCCATATCGCCGGTATAGGGAACCTTGACCATGTCCGCGCCCAGTTCGGCCGCCACGCGCGCGCAGTGGGCCACGACTTCGGGCGCGTACTGGTCCTGGATTTTCGGCCCCCGGCCGTACATCATGACCAGCAGCGGCATACCCCAGTCTTCCGCGATGCCCGAGATGCGGCCCAGGTCTTCCAGCATACGCGCTTCCGACGGATCGCCCAGGTTGACGTGCATGGAGACGCCGTCCGCGCCGTGCTTGATGGCGTCTTCAACCGTGGCGGTAAGAATCTTGGCGTTGGGAAGGGGCGAAAGATCGGTGGAGGAGGAGAGATGGAGAATGAGGCCGACATCGCGGCCGCCCTTGCGGTGCCCGCAACGGGCAAGCCCCTTGTGGCCGAGCACGGCGTCCGCACCGCCTTCCGCCACCTCGTTGACGGCCCGGCGCATGTCTTCCAGCCCTTCCAGCGGGCCGACGGAAACGCCGTGATCCATGGGGACGATGATGCAATTGCCGGTCGCGCGGTTGATGAGTCGTTCCATCCTGATGGCTTTGCCGATATGCATGGTCCAATCCTTTTGTCTGCGGCAAGGGAGGCCGGTTGTCTAAAAACGCGTTCCCCGTCCCTTTGCCCGGCGTACGCCGTCAACCCCAAAAAAACAGGGCCGCCGGCGGAATGCCTGCGGCCCTGGGGTGCGTCTTACTGCATGAATCTATGCCGCACACTCCCTCCCGCAGGCGGTGGAAAAGCCATAAAAGTAGAAGCCGTAAAAATAGACGGTTCCGCTGGTAAAGCTGCGCCATGAGGTGGGATAAACGTGCTGCATGAAAAAGGTTCCTTTCACGGCCGTCTGGCCGCACACTTGAATTACTGGAGAACCCGAAAAAATGTCAAGCGTTTTTCCTTTTTCGTGATAGGGCGGTGAAATGGCCGGCTTTTCCACAGGCCTCGGATGATCGTTTTTCGTTATTTTTTTTCCTGCCCATGTTTCATATTGAAAATATAGGAAAAAGTCGGTATGAGAAATTTTGATTGGCCTGTGTTCCGCTCATCTGTTCTCTGCTCATTAGAAGGTGTCCCATGTTACGAGCAGCAAGTATGGCCCTGCTGGTATTCGGCGTTTGCATCACGGCTTACAGCACCCTGCGCTACCGCGCCCTTTTCCGTTACAACCGCCAGGAAACATACAGGGCCCTGGCCGGAACGCCCTGGGTTGAGACGCTCTCGCTTTTTTTCCTCTACCTGTTCACGTTCGGTTTCGTCGCCGCCCTGGGGCAGGTGATACTCAAAGATGTGGATTCCGTTTATGTCGTCGTGCTGGTTTTTCTCTGCCTCGGAGCCTTGTTCATTTTTTTCAGCGTGAACGCGCAAGTGGCCATGGCGGTCAAGTTGCGCTTGAAAACCATGGAGCTCATGCGTACCGTGGTAAACGCCATCGACATGAAGGACGCGTACACCAAAGGGCATTCGGAACACGTCCAGAAACTGGTCGCCCTGCTGTACGACCACCTGGATGAAGCCGTGAGGGCGCGCATAGACAAGCACCGGCTCCTGGATGCCGCGCTCTTGCACGACTGCGGCAAGATAAGCGTGCGGGACGGAGTGCTCAACAAGCCCGGCCACCTGACCGTCGAGGAATGGGCCGACATGAAAAGCCATCCGCTGACGGGCAAGAAAATGCTGGACGATACCTGCTTTTCGGATATCAGCGACTGGGTGCTGTACCACCATGAACGGATGGACGGGAAGGGCTATTTCGGCCTGGAAGGGGACGATATACCGCTGGAGTCGCGGATGATCAGCATCGCGGATTCCTATTCCGCCCTTACCACCAACCGCATTTACCGCCCTCGGTTGAGCCATGACGAGGCCCTGGAAATAATGTCCGCCGCCGCGGGCAGCCAGTTTGATCCGTTCCTGATGGGATGTTTTTTGAAAATCAACAGACGGAGCCTGGAACGGGTTCTGCCCTGACCGAACCCCGTCCCGCCGGTCCCCCTTGCCATTGACTCCCATATGGTCCCGGCTTCATCCACGGGTAGTGCCTCAACGGGACTTCAGACAAAGAGGCGTGACCGCGAAAGCGAAGCGTATCAAGACATACATGAGCTTCGCGCGGACGAGCCTGACGTCGTATCAACAAATTGAGGCACTACCCATCCACACGCGCGCTTGACATAATACCGCGTTGCGACTATAGAAGCCGTTCGCGTCAGCCGAAAGGCTCGACTGGCCGTAGGCCCGCTGCCTCCTGAGGCGGCTCCGCGGCAGGGAGAGGGGAACGGTTCCCGTCTTCCACGCCGGCCCCGGAAAATTCGGTTACGGGCGGCGTATCGCGTCCATTTACGGACGCAAGAAAAGGAGAAATAATGGCTACTCGCAGAGAACCTCGTTTCAAGTTGTGCCGCCGTCTCGGCGTCAACGTTTGCGGCCATCCCAAGGCCATGGACCGCACCGCCAAGACCAAGGGCGGGCGCGGGGCCAAGAAGATGTCGGATTACGGTCTGCAGCTTCTGGAAAAACAGAAGATCAAAGCGTATTACGGCGTACTGGAACGCCAGTTCGTTAGGTACTACAAAAACGCCGCCAAGAGCTCGGACGTGACCGGCCATGCTCTTCTGAAGTCCCTTGAGTGCCGCCTGGACAGCATCGTGTACCGCCTCGGTCTCGCCCGGTCCATCCGCCAGGCCCGTCAGCTGGTCAACCACGGGCATGTGCAGGTCAACGGCAGAAAAGTGGATATTCCTTCATACGGCCTGCACGCGGGCGATCTTATCCAGATCCGTGAAAAGTCCCGCAAGAATCCGCTGATTCTGGATAACTTCCAGGGATCCCAAGGCTTCGGCGTCTCCTATGTGGAAAAGACCGAAGACCTGGGGGGCAAGCTTCTGCGTATTCCTTCCCGGGAAGAGATACCCATCGATGTGAACGAAATTCTGGTTATCGAATTGTACTCCAAATAATTTTGGATCACGAGAAAGCAGGGCCGCCCGCGTCGCAGATGCGGGCGGTCTTGTGTTATCCTGCCGGGCCGCTTTTCCGGGGTGCCGGTTAGACCCTTATCGCGGTGCGGGAAGGCCATTCGGCCTCCTTCCCGCATCCCTGGGGGATGGCCTGCGGACCGGCTGCTGTCAAATCCGGGGGTTCCCTCGAAGAGCCTGCGGGTTTCCGGACACGCGTGGTACGGGTCCGGCGGGCGTGTTGTCCGGAACAGGCCGCGGGGTGGATCGAATATTCTCTCACTACCCTGAAACCAAGCAATACCATGGGGAAAGACCATTTTTGCAACCGACGGTTGCGCATTTTTATAGCATTGTATGTTGCCTTGGCGAGCGCTTGTGCTAAGCATTCAACCCTATGTGGAGCGAGATGGCGTCCGGCGATTGCGCCCGCGCGGCGACCGCTTCGGCGGACGGATATCGCGAAACAGTACCTTAGGCCTGTTACGAGTAAAACGGTTCTGACCAAAAAGGAGTCTGTAATGATCAAGAAAGTCCTCATGTTCACGGTTCTTCTCACCCTCGGCGCCACCTCCTATGCCGTTGCCGCCTGCACTCCCGAGGACGCAATGGCGAAAGCCCAGGAGTTCCAGCAGGTAATCATGCAAGCGGCCCAAAAGGATCCGCAGAAATACCAGGAAGTGGTCACCGCCATGCAAAAGGATCTGCCCGAGTTGCAAAAGGCGAACAACATGGATGCGATCTGCAAGTTCTATGATGACTGGACCGCGAAACTGAAGTAAGCGCCGAATTTCGGCGAATGAAAGCGGCGGATGGGCTCCATCCGCCGCTTCGTTTATGGGGAAACGAAATTCTTCGCCCGAAGACGAATTCCGCCGTAACCGGTCGGGGAAGAAGAGTGCCCAGTTTGACTTTCAGACAAGGAAAGCGAGTTACCGCGAAGCGAAGTGCACCATGTCATCCATGAGCTTCGCGCGGGACGAGCTTGACGAAGTATCAAGCAATCGGGGCATCACCCGGCGACGGCGGGTTTACAGGCCGGCGCGTTACGGCTATATGCGAAGGGTCGATGGAATAGATTACGCGATACCGGATAGGCGATGAACCTTGCTCAGAAAATACAGCGAAATCGCAAAGCGCGTGGGATGACGCAGGAGGAACTCGCGGCCGCGCTCGATGTTTCGCATCAATCCATATCCAAATGGGAGTCGGGCCAGACGATGCCGGGCCTGGACAAGATACTTCTGCTCAGCGACTTTTTCGGGGTTTCCACGGATTATCTGCTCAAGGACGCGATCGAGAGCGACGCGGCAATCGCGGCGCCGGGCCTGGTTTTGGAGCGGAATACGCCCGAAAGGCGCAGCCTCTTGGTCTCTCTCGGGCTGTTCATGATCGTGGCAGGGTGTGGCGGCATCCTGTTTTTGTGGATACATTCCGTGCTTTACCCGCCGTACACCATGGGCAGAACGCTGAACCCCCTGCGGATGTTCTTGTTCTATATCCGCTATACGGGCAAGGAAGATTGGATCCTGGTCCTGGCCGCTTCAGCCGTGGCAGGAGCGGGTATTTCCCTGCTGGCACGCCGCCGGAATAAAACCCAGGTTGGCGTGAAACGCGCACCGGCGGCGTCCGCAAGGCCGGGCGAAAACGCGGACGAGGCTACCAGCGGCGCGGTACGGAAAGAATAGCCCGTGTAACAAGGGAACCGGAAGAACCCTCGCGGTTCCCTTGTTTTTTCGGGCGTGCACGATTCAGCGTTTAAGAAGGTCCGCGTACCAGGCCGCGGCCTTGTCCATCAGCTTGAGCCCCCGGTCGGCCATGAGGTAGGGATCGGCCAGGTACCCGTCCAGGAGCTGAACGTTATCGAACACGCCGTTCACCATTTCCGCGATCACCGGATTGTCCGGGTCGGCGTTGTATATCCGCAGCAGGCTGCGAAGCAGGGGGTGATCCGGGTTTACCTCCAGGATTTTTTTCGGCGGTTCCTCCGTTTTCTGCATCACGCGCATGAGTTTCTCCATGGACGAACTGACCCCGTCGGCTGAAACCAGGACGGCGGGGCTCCCGGTAAGGCGTTCGGAGACGCGGATGTCCGTGACCTTGTCGCCCAGAATGGACCGCATTCGCGCCACGAGCCCGTCAAAAGAATTTTTTTCCTCCTCGCTCAAGGTTTTCGTTTCGGGCGCGGCGTCCTCGACATCCGGGAATGGTTCCAGGTCTTTGC
>JAJBSY010000214.1 GCA_020861205.1 Deltaproteobacteria bacterium
GTCAACGAGAGCGAAATCGCCTCGGCGATGCTGACGTTGATGGAAGAGTACAAGCTCGTGGCGGAAGGGGCGGGCGCGGTTTCCGTGGCCGCCGCCATGTACGGAAAAGTGGATGTGCGGGGGAAAAACGTGTGCTGCGTCGTTTCCGGCGGGAACGTGGACGTCAACATCCTCGCCCTGGTCATCAACAAAGGGTTGAAAAAGACCGGCCGGGTGATGGAATTTGAAACCATTCTGGAGGACAAACCGAGGCAGCTCAAAAGGGTCCTCGGCATCCTGGCCGACGAAGGCGCGAATATCCTGGCGGTCCAACACGAACGCGAAAGCGGCGACACGGAAGTGGGCCAGTGCGTCGTGGGGCTTAAGCTGGAGACACGCGGCCCCGAGCATATCGAACAGATAACGCAGGCGCTGCAACACAGGGGTTACAGCGTCTATTTCCAAAACAGAAAATATGACTGATTTACGGAGATCCCAATGAAAAAATTCGGTTTGGTTCCCCGTCTCATCCTCGCGATCATCCTGGGCATCGTCATCGGCCTTTTCCTGCCCGAAGCCGTTGTCCGCCTGGTGGTCACCTTTGCGAGCATCTTCTCCAACTTCCTCAAGTTCATCATCCCCCTGATGATCATCGGCTTCATCATCGCCGGGATCGCGGACCTGGGCCGCGGGGCGGGGAAACTGCTCGCGATCACCACCGGTATCGCCTACACCTCCACCATCGTGGCGGGTACGCTGGCATTCATCCTGGCGACGACCATATTCCCGCTTTTCATCACCCCCGGATCCGTGACCGGGCTGGACGCGGAAGCCGGGATGCTGTCCCCCTTCTTCACCATCGTCATGCCGCCCATGCTTGACGTCACACAGGCGCTGGTCTTCGCCTTTACGTTCGGTCTGTGCATTTCCGCCCTGCAACGAGGCGGAACGAAAGCGGGCGGCGCTCTTTACGGCTTCTTCAGCGATTTTTCGGCGGCCATCAACCTGGTGCTCGCCAAGGTCATCATTCCCCTGCTGCCATTGTACATTTGCGGCACATTCGCCAACCTGACCTATTCAGGCCAGGTGTTCAGCATTCTTTCAATATTCTGGAAAGTGCTCGTCCTGGTCATCGCCCTGCACCTCGCGTACCTGACCGTCTTTTTCTTCATCGCGGGCAGCATCGGCCGGAAAAACCCCCTGCAGCTCATCCGCAACCAGGTTTCCGGCTACCTGACCGCCATCGGAACCCAATCCTCGGCCGCCACGATCCCGGTCAACCTGACCTGCGCGGAAAAGAACGGCGTATCCAAAAGCATACGCGAGTTCGTCATACCGCTTTGCGCCACCATCCACCTGTGCGGCAGCATCGTCACCATAACTTCCTGCGTGGTGGCGGCCCTGATGATGAGCGGCACCGTCTACGGCTTCACGACCTTCTTTCCCTTCCTGCTCACCCTCGGCATCGCCATGGTGGCGGCGCCGGGCGCGCCGGGCGGCGCGATCATGGCGGCCCTGCCCTTTCTCTCCATGGTGGGCATTCCGCCGGAAGGCGCCATCGCCAGCCTGCTGATAGCCCTCTACATCACGCAGGACAGTTTCGGCACGGCGGCCAACGTCTCCGGCGATAACGCCATCGCCGTCATCATCGACGCCTTGCACCAACGGTTCGCGACAAAGGAACCGGAAGGCGCGGACGCGACTTCCACGGTCTCCGCCGCTCCGTGCCGGGGTGACTGACGGCCGGACGAAACCACCCTCCCGGCCGTCGGCCGGGAGGGTGGTTTTTTGATCGAACGGTACCAAAATTCCGCTGTTACGAACCGAAAAACGCGATAACCGCTTTCATGAATTCCGGCAGGTCGTCCGGCCTGCGGCTCGTAATCATGTTCTTGTCCACCACCACGGGAGCATCGTGCCACTCCGCGCCCGCGTTGACCATGTCATCCTTGATGGCCCCCACGGACGTGGCTTTCCGGCCCTTGACGATTCCCGCTGAAATGGGCAGCCAGCCGGCATGGCAGATGAACGCGACAAGCTTCCCTCGGTCGTTCATGGCTTTGACAAACGCCTTGGCGGCATCGGACCGGCGCATGTAATCCGGCGCGAAACCGCCCGGGATGATGACCCCGTCAAAATCCTCGGCCTTCAGGTCGGAAAAGGCCGCATCGGCCGTGGCCAGCATACCGACCTTGCCGTGATACTCCTTGCCCGCCTCGGTTCCGGCCACGA
Organism: Deltaproteobacteria bacterium; assembly: GCA_020861205.1. Lineage (GTDB taxonomy): Bacteria > Desulfobacterota > Desulfovibrionia > Desulfovibrionales > Desulfovibrionaceae > FLUQ01. The sequence goes on from JAJBSY010000214.1 coordinate 2,212, forward strand.
CCACCGCCGCTCCGGCTTCCTTCAAACGGTGCCGGGGATACCAGAACTCATGTTCGTCGTACAGGTTCTCGACCAGCAGGGCAAATTTCTTTCCGCGCAATTCGTTCATCGCTCGCCTCCGTTATTTCCTTTCATCGCGCACCGCGCGATACTCTCCGGATAGGGAGGATACAGAATACCGTTTTCCGTGATGATGGCCGTTATTAAATGACCCGGCGTCACATCGAAGGCGAAGTTGTAGGCTTCCACGCCTTCGGGCATGACCCTGCACGGACCGATATTCGCGACTTCCCCGTCGTCGCGTTCCTCGATGGGGATGGCGCCGCCGTTCGGGGTTCCGGGATCGATGGTTGAAACGGGCGCGGCCACGTAAAAGGGAATGCCGTGTTCTTTCGCCAGCACGGCGACGGTGTACGTCCCGATTTTGTTGGCCGTGTCGCCGTTGGCCGCGATGCGGTCCGCCCCCACGATCACCCGGTCCACCAGGCCCTTGCGCATGAGCAACCCCGCCGCGTTGTCGCAGGCCACCCTGACCGGTATGCCGTCCCTGGCGAGCTCATAGGCCGTCAGGCGCGCTCCCTGGAGCACCGGCCGTGTTTCATCCGCGATCACGGCGATCTTTTTGCCCTGGCCGACCGCCGCCCGGACAACCCCGAGCGCGGTGCCGAAACCGGCTGTCGCCAGCGCGCCGGCATTGCAGTGGGTCAGGACGGTATCCCCGTCCCTGAGAAGTTCAGCCCCAAAGGCCCCCAGGGCCTTGTTCGCGGCGACGTCCTCTTCCTGCATGGCGGCAGCCTCGGCGTGCCAAAGGGTGGCAAGAGCTTCGGGCGTCGCGGGAGCCTTGTCCCGCATCACCCGCCGCATCCGCGCAACGGCCCAGGCAAGATTCACGGCCGTGGGCCGCGCATTCTCCAGGCGGTCCAGGGCCGATGCCACGAAAGAGCGCCAGTCTTCGGCGGAAGGCAGCTCCGCCGCTTCCCGCGCGGCCAGGAGCGCTCCCCAGGCCGCAGCCACGCCGATGGCCGGAGCCCCGCGCACCGTCAGGTCCTTGATGGAATGGACGACATCGTCAACCGTCGCGCAGGCCACGGTTTGCTCGCGCGACGGCAGGGCTTTCTGGTCGAGAAGGAGAAGGTGACCGGCGGCGCGGTCGAAGCGAATGTGTGCGTCCATGGTATACAAGGCCCTCCGGCCGAAAGGGCGGCCCCGGCGCGGCCGGCCGGAACCGGCCAGCCGGATCTCTCGCTATTTTTCGCCTGTCCCGCAACATTTGCCGTGGATGTAATCTTCCGGCGGCACGCAGTAGTTGCCGTCGAAACAGGCCATGCAATAGGCGTCGGTCTTCGCCACGGCCCGAAGCAGCCCCTGGTGGCTCAAAAAATGGAGGCTGTCCAGGTCGAGCATGGCGCGGATTTCTTCCTGGGAATGGTTCACGGCGAGCAGTTCTCTGGGGTTCGCGAAATCAACGCCGTAAAAGCACGGATGCGTTACCGGCGGGCAGGAAACCCGGCAATGCACTTCCCTGGCACCCAGCTCGCGCAATTTTTTAACCCGCGTGCTCATGGTGGTGCCGCGGACGATGGAGTCGTCCACGATCACGATGCGTTTGCCCTCGATCATTTCATGCACGGGATTGATTTTCACCCGCACGGAAAAATCGCGCATGTCCTGCGTGGGCTGAATGAAGGTTCTGCCGATATAGTGATTGCGGATAAGCGCGTGCTCGTACGGCAACCCGGAAGCCTGGGCGTAGCCCACGGCGCAGTAAATGCCCGAATCCGGGAACGGCATGACGAAATCCGCTTCCACCGGGGCTTCCTCGGCGAGAATCCGCCCCATGGCCTTGCGGCACATGTACACGTTCTCGCCGAAAATGTTGGAGTCGGGCCGGGCGAAGTATACCAGTTCGAAAATGCACTGGCGCATGGGCGCTTCCTGCTCCAGGGTGCGCGAGCGGAGTTTCCCGTCCTCGATTATCACGAACTCGCCCGGTTCGAGCGTGCGCAGGTACTCGGCTTCCAGAAGGTCGAAAGCGCAGGTCTCCGACGCCATCACGTAGGACGATTTGTACCGGCCGAGCGACAGCGGCCGGATGCCGTACGGATCCCGGATGCCCATGAGCACGCCGTCCACCATGATTAACAGGCTGTATGCCCCTTTCACCACCTTGCAGGCCGCGATGATCGAGTCTTCGAGGGTCATCATGCGCATGTTGCGCACGATGAGGTGCAGAAAAATCTCGCTGTCGGAATCGGACTGAAAAATGGCTCCGTCCGCCTCCATCTTCCGGCGCAGCGAAGCGGCGTTCACAAGGTTGCCGTTATGGGCGAGCGCGATCATCTGGTCCACGTGGTGGACCATGAGCGGCTGGGCGTTGCGGGGCGAGGACGACCCGGCGGTGGAATACCGCACATGGCCGATGGCCGTATGGCCGAGGAGCTTGTGCGTCAGTTCGTGTTCGGTAAAGACATTGTGCACGAGCCCCATGGCCTTGTGCTCATGCATGTGCTCCCCGTCCCACGTGACGATGCCCGCGCTTTCCTGGCCCCGATGCTGCTGGGCGTACAGCCCGAAATAGGTCAGCCGCGCCGCGTCCGGATGGTTTTCAATGCCGAAAAGCCCACATTCTTCTTTGATCACACGGATCCTTTCTTGTTGATGGTCAGCGGCTCCCGGCGGTTCGGGCAGGCGCCCCGGCCGGGAGACGGGGCGTCCATTCTCTTCCCGCTACTCCACCGTCACGCTCTTGGCGAGATTTTTGGGCTTGTCCACGTCCGCGCCGCGCGCCACGGCGGCGTGGTACGCGAGAAGCTGCAAGGGAACCGAACAGAGAATGGCGTTCATGACCCCGCAGTCGTCATGGATGCGGAACACGTCATCCGCGTGCTGGGCGATCTCTTCGTCATCCTCGCTGATAATGGCGATGATGCGCCCGTCCCGCGCCTTGACCTCGTTCATGTTGGCGAGAAGCCTGTCGTACCGTTCGCCCTTGAGCGTGATGAACAGCACGGGCATGTCCTCGTCCACCAGGGCGAGCGGGCCGTGCTTGATCTCCGAGGAGTTCATGCCCTCGGCGTGGATGTAGGAAATTTCCTTGAGCTTCAACGCGCCTTCCATGGCAAGGGGCCAGCCCGTGCCGCGCCCGAGGAACAGGAAATGTTCCTTGTCCACGTATTTCAAGGCGATATCCTTGATGGTCTCGGCCTTGAGCAATGTCTCGTGCATCCGCGCGCTGACCCGGATAAGGTCGCCCGCGCGGCGGCGCATTTCTTCGGTGCTGCCGACGCCGCGCCGGATCCCGAACCGGAGCGCCAGGATATACAACGACGCGACCATGCTGGTGAACGCCTTGGTGGACGCCACCCCGATCTCCGGCCCGGCCATGAGGGGCGAAACATACGTGGCTTCCCGCGCTATGGTTGACGACGGCACGTTCACGATGGCCAGCGTCGGGTGCCCCGACTCCTTGACCAGCCGCAGGGCGGAAAGCGTATCAATGGTTTCCCCGGACTGGGTGACGACCACGTAGAGGGTGCCCGGCTCCATGATGGGGTTGCGGTAGCGGAAATCCGAAGCGTACTCCGGGTAACACGGGATACGCGCCACCCGCTCGATCACCAGGCGGCCGACCATGGCGGCATGGTAGGCGGTGCCGTGGGCCAGGAGCACGATGCGTTCCACCTTGTCCAAGGCCTCGTCCGGGATGTCGCCCTCCGGGGAGGCGATCACGGGCATCCCGCTCTCCGGCAGGGTCAGGCGCGCGTCGATAAGCGTCTTCAAGGTTTTGGGCTGCTCGTAGATTTCCTTGAGCATGTAATGGTCGTACCCTTCCTTGCTGGCGTCCTCCGCGCTCCATTCGATGGTCGTGATGACCGGGTTGACCGCCTTGCCGTCCTGGCGGATTTCATATCCTTCCGGTGTGAGCACCGCGACCTGGTTGTCGTCAAGGTACAGGGCCTTGCGGGTATAGGTCAGGAAAGGCACCACGTCGGAAGCGAGCATGTGCATACCGTCGCCGAATCCCACGGTCAGGGGGCTGCCCTTGCGCGCGCCCACCAGCAGGTCGGGCTTGTCACTGGCCACGATGCCGAAGGCGTACACGCCGACCAGGCGGGGCAGCACCTTTTCCACGGCGGCCACCAGGTCGCCGTCGTATTCGCGGGCGATCAGGTGGGCCACGACCTCGGTATCCGTGTCGGACGCGAACAGCGCGCCCTGTTCTTCCAGCTCTTCGCGCAGGTCCGCGTAGTTGTCGATGATCCCGTTATGCACCACCGCGATGGTTCCGGTAGGGTCCATGTGCGGGTGCGCGTTGTACTCCGTGGGCGCGCCGTGCGTGGCCCAGCGGGTATGTCCGATCGCCGTGGTGCCGCACGCGTTCGCGGGCATGGCCGCCTCCAGGGCGTCCACCCTGCCGACAACGCGTTTTATCGCCAGGCCGCCGGCATCCTGCCAGACGATGCCCACGGAATCGTAACCGCGATATTCGAGGGCGCGCAGACCCGCGATAACGCCGGGCACGGCGTTGCCGGTTCCGGTAATGCCCATGATGCCGCACATAGGGAAACTCCTGCTATGCCTCGGCCGGGGTCTCCCGGCCGGAAACGCTAATTTATCTGCCGCAGCAGGTTTTCGCCGCTTTCCACAACGCTGCTCTGGTCAGACCGCACACTCGGGACGGTCCCGCGCATAAAGGGCAGATGGAAGGACTTGTCCGAATTCTTGCCCGCCAGCTTGCCCGTTTTCGCGTCCACGGAGGCCCAGACGATGTCCGCGGGCTGCGCGAAATCGTCCGGCGGGTACAACTCGTCAATAAGCCTGTGGTAGTAAATGAACGCGGGAAGCGCCGTTCTGCCGCCCGTCTCCAGCCTGCCGAGGGACTGCACCTTGTCGAAACCGGTATACACGCCGGTAACCAGATAGGGCGTGAACCCCATGAACCAGGTATCGCGCTCCTCGTTGGAGGTTCCGGTCTTGCCGCCCATGGGGCGCCCCAAGGCGCGGGCCTTGTACGCGGTGCCCGCGTTCACGACCTCCTTGAGCAGCGTCGCCATGATGAAGGCGTTCTGTTCGCTCAGGGTCCGGATTTTCTGCGGTTCCAGCACAAGCAAATCCTGGCCCCAGGTATCCGTCACGCGGGTGATGAGACGGGGAACGGACCGCATACCGCCGTCGGCGAAGGCCGAATACACGCTGACCATGTTGAGCGGCGTCACTTCGTGCGCGCCGAGGCTGACGGCCAGTTCCGGCGGGATATCGCCCTCCACGCCCATGCGTTGGGCGTGCTCCACTATGGGTTCCATGCCCATGCGCTGGGCGATCTGGACGGTGCAGAGGTTCCGCGACCGGGCGAGCGCCGTGCGCAGGATCATCGGCCCCATGAATTTTCCGTCGTAGTTGCCCGGCCGCCAGGTCCTGATGGTGGGATCCGGCGCGGTCACGTACGGGGAATCGAGCAACATGCTGCCGGCCGTGAACCCGTGCTCCAAGGCGGCGGAGTAAACGATGGGCTTGAAGCTCGAACCGGGCTGGCGCCGGGCCTGGGTCGCGCGGTTGTATTGGTTGCGCTGGGAATACTGGTACCCGCCCACGAGCGCCACCACGTCGCCGGTGGCGGTCTCCATGGAAACAAGCGCCCCCTCGGCCACCGGGACCTCCTCGAGGCACAACGGGATGACCGTTTCCAACGTCACCGAGGCGGCGTCATACGCCGGCACGCCGCCTTTGCCCTTGGCGTCGGGTTCTTTGAATGGCGACCCTACCGGGTTTTCGTCGCCCCTGGCCCCGACGGCGGAAACCCATACGACGTCGCCCACGTGCAGGATCTGCGTGGCGTCACGCATGTTGACCACGTCCGGGGCCTGCCGGATGTTGGGGGTACGGGCCCAGGACATGGTGGAAACGGCGATAAAGCCGGTATACGCGCCCAGCCTGACCTTGGCTCCCGCCGGCGCGACTTCCGTGACCAGGGCTTTTGCCCAGCCCGCGTTTTCAAGCTGGGAGGGATGGAAAACATGGTTTTCCAGGTACGCCGCCGCCTTGTCCGGCTCCACCGTCTCAACGGGACCGTGCCACCCCTGCCGCTTGGCGGTTTCCAGCAGCGACTGGCGGAGGGCCTTTTCCCCGGCCGCCTGGTGCACCGGGTCCATGGCGGTATAGACGTGCAGGCCCGCCATGTAGACGGCGTCCTTTCCGTACATCTCTATGGGAATCTTCTTTTCCCGCACGTTGGCTTCGGTAAAAATCTGGAGCAACAGCCGCCGGACCTCTTCCAGGTACCAGGCGCCGAGCTTCCACGACGGATCCGGCATACTGGAATAAATGAGGGGCTGGGCATAGGCTTCGTCATACTCGGCCTGGGTTATCCAGCCGTGGCGAAGCATCTGGTCGAGCACGTACTTCTGCCGCCCCTTGGTGGCCACGGGGTTCATGTAGGGGTTGTTTGTGGACGGCGCCTGGGGGAGCGTCGCCAGCACGGCGGCTTCGGCCAGGGTCAGGTCCTTGGTGTGCTTGGCGAAATACGTCCGCGCGGCCGCTTCCACCCCATGCGCCCCGCTGCCGAGATAAATTTCATTGAGGTAGATGGTCAGGATTTCGTTCTTGGAAAGATACTTTTCCACCTGGACCGCGAGAAGCGCCTCCCGCAATTTCCGGATGTAGCTCTTCTCGCCGCCGACGAGCAGGCGCTTCACGATCTGCTGGGTGATGGTGCTGCCCCCGCCGGTTATCCTGCCCGACCGGAGGTTGTTGAAAAAAGCGCGGCCGATGGCCATGGGGTTGCTGCCAATATGGT